>RECT01000004.1 GCA_007693875.1 Spirulina sp. DLM2.Bin59 | reverse complement strand
CCTTTGACCCCCATCCCCGCGAATTCTTTTCCGGTCAACGCCGCCCCCTCCTCACTCCCCTTGATGAAAAGGTGCAGCAGTTGGAGGCCTTTGGCATTGAGCAATTAGTTCTGCTCCCCTTCACCCAAGAACTGGCCCGCCTCAGCCCCCGCGCCTTTGTGGAAGATATTTTAATTGCCCAACTGGGGGCCCAACGGGTGGCGGTGGGGGCGGATTTTTGTTTTGGGCGCGATCGCGCTGGGACTGCTGAAGCACTCCAGGCGATCGCCTCCCCCCACGGTTGCGAAGTATTGATCACTCCCCTCCATTGTCACGATTCCGAACGGGTCAGCAGCTCCGCCATTCGCCACGCCCTCGCTGAGGGGAATATTGCCACTGCCACCGAGGGCCTGGGCCGCCCCTATGCCCTCCAAGGGGTCGTCGTCCAGGGGCAACAGTTGGGCCGCACCCTGGGGTTTCCCACCGCCAATTTACAGGTCCCGGATCATAAACTCCTGGCTTGCCATGGGGTCTATCGGGTGGAGGTTGTGGGGGATTGTTTAGGAAAACCTCGCGTCATTGGTGTAATGAACATTGGCCGGCGGCCCACCGTGGGAGGAGAACTACAGCGCACCATTGAAGTCCATTTGCTAGATTGGGCCGGGGATCTCTACGGCCAAAAACTGACGGTGTACCTGGATAAATTCCTGCGGCCGGAGCAAAAATTTCCCTCCCTCGATGCCCTCAAAGCCCAAATTGCTGCCGATTGTCAGGGGGCGCGGGTTTAATCAGGGGCGAAAAATTTTGTGCCTCCGGCAGGCTTACGCCAACGCCCCTACGTGCCGCAGCCCCCGCCTTAAGTTTGTGCTTCATCCGCAAACCTCACCATTAGCCTTGTAGTCGTGGCAAGATTAGCAACAACGCGAACCGCGCAATTTTTATGAGTAGTGACCTGATGTTAGATGCTTCTACCGCTATGGGCGATCGCCTGGCCCGTTTAAAAGCAAATTTGGCCCAGGCAATTGTGGGGAAAGATGAGGCCATTCGCCTCGTCTTAGTGGCCTTAATCAGTGGCGGCCATGCCCTCCTTGAAGATGTCCCTGGGGTGGGTAAAACCCTGTTGGCCAAATCCCTAGCCCGCTCCATTAACGGCAAATTCCAGCGCATCCAATGCACCCCCGACCTCCTGCCCACAGATATTACCGGCACCAACATTTGGAACCCCAGCAGCGGCGAATTTGAATTTCTCCCCGGCCCCGCCTTTGCTAACATCCTCCTCGCCGATGAAATCAACCGGGCCACCCCCCGCACCCAATCCGCCCTGTTAGAGGTGATGGAAGAGCAGCAGGTGACGATCGACGGCAACGCCCGCCCCGTTCCCCATCCCTTCTTTGTGATTGCCACCCAAAACCCCATCGAATATCAAGGCACATTCCCCCTCCCCGAAGCCCAAATGGATCGCTTCACCCTCGCCCTCTCCCTGGGCTACCCCACGGAAGCGGAGGAATTGCAAATGCTCCAACGTCATCAATTTTTAGCAGTAGACCAATTGCAGCCCTGCATTAGCCCCGAGGAAGTTTCCGAACTGCAAACCGCAGCGCGTCAAGTCACCGTGACCTTAGCCCTGCAACAATATATCCTCAGGTTAGTGCGGGCTTCGCGGGCTGATGGGGAGATCACCCTAGGGGTGAGTCCAAGGGGAACCGTCGCCCTGCAACGGGCTGCCCAAGCCTATGCCTTGATTGAACAGCGAGATTACACATTGCCCGATGACGTTAAGTTCCTCGCCCCCTACGTTTTAGCCCACCGGATTATTCCAGCGGGCGGCAAACAGGGCCGGGCAATCATTGAACGGCTTTTAGAAACCGTGCCAGTGGATGATGCTTAAATCACTTAAATCTAATTTTTTGTTGGTGATGGGGCCGCCGCTTTCCCCCCTGGAAAACGGTGGTGCTACTTGGGAACGTTAAACGGGATCGCGGAACACATAGAAGCGGGGGCCAGCAGTGGGCAGGTTCCTGGGGATGAGGGTCAGGGTTTGACCGCTGAGGCGGGTGACTTGCTCCGGGGGAACAAGGGCCAGAAAACGATCCAAACCATCAATATCGCAGGCATTGCCATCGGCGGCGGCGGTGCGGTAATGGGTGGGGACGACAATTTTCGGGTTGAGGGCGCGGATGGCGGCGATCGCCTCTTCCGCGTTATAGGCCTTGGGGCCACCCCCCACGGGGACAAAGGCCAGATCCGGCTGTCCCATCAGAATCCGTTCTTCTAACCCAATGGGGCCGGCAGCTCCCCCCATGTGGAGGATGTTAATCCCCGCCTGTTGCCATCTCCACACCACATTCATGCCAAAGCGACGGCCCCCCAGGCGATCGTGGGGGATGGCAATGCCTTCATAGCGACGGGCATTGAGGGTATAGGCCCCCGCTTGAAAGAGAATGCGGGGATTCCCGGGTAAATTAGGCGAAGGAGCACCTTCATCCAACAGCCGACTACTCATCAGCACAAAATCCACCGCTGGCACCGGCTCGCGAAATCCTGCGGTACAG
>RECT01000228.1 GCA_007693875.1 Spirulina sp. DLM2.Bin59 | reverse complement strand
CAGCAACTACATCATCAGCGAACTTGTTGCACTCCTCCATAGTCCCCTGCGTCAGACCCGCAGTCGGGTCTTTGAAATCGTTAACGCTATTCGCAATGCACCCTACATTCAAATTATTCACATTGACTTACCCACAGACCAAGCCGCTTGGGAACTTTGCCAAAACCGACCGGATAAGCCCTGGTCATTGGTGGATTGCAGTTCCTTTATTATCATGGAACAATACGGTATTCAAACCGCACTCACCAGCGATCACCACTTTGAACAAGCAGGCTTCATTCGACTCTTAAAATAATCAAAAAATAATCAGCGCTGCTGAAGTTCAAGCCCTGCTTCACCTTCCCTCCCATCTTGCCACCGATGCCTTTCTCAAACAACATGGGGCTATTCGTAGGGGCGCAACCCTTGCACCCAAACCATAAAAGCAACCTGCGGAATGTGAATTAAAGGTTTTCGGGATCAATGCCCAACTCTCGCAATTTAGCAAAGGCGCGATCGCGCTCTGCCTGCGCTCGATCCCTTTCAACTTGAGCCTGATCCCGTTCCCGTTGGGCGCGATCGCGCTCCCGTTGCGCCTGATCCCGCTCCACAAACAACGCCCCCGGCTCCTTAAACAATTCACCATCAGGATGATAAAGGGCTAACCCATCAGCGGAAAATTCAAAACGCACCCCCAACAGGGGGGAAATCCAAGGTAAATGGAGGGGCGTGATCATCGTAAAGGGAACTTCCACCCCATCCCGTTGAAAACCCCAAAAATCCTGAGAATCCGGATTATAAAAGAACATTTCCAGCACCCCATACCGCTCATAAAATCGCTGTTTCCCCGCCATTTCAGCAACGCTATTAATGGGCGATAGAATTTCAAACACCACCTGAGGCGCAATATTCTCCTCCTCCCACTGCTTATAACTGCCCCGATCGCCATCCGGACGACCCAAAACCACCATCACATCGGGAGCCTGACAGGGAGCCGGAGGCCGCTCCACCGGCACAGGATACCAAAGCAGATCCCCCGCAACAAAAACCCGCTGATCCTCAAAACGGTGCTTGAGATTACTCACCAAACGGACAATCCAGCGATATTGCAGCGTATTCTCAGCCATCGGTTTGCCATCGGAATCGGGGTAGAGAATTTGGGGAGGAATGGGGGTTTGTACCATGGTTCCCAGGGTGATCTAAGGATAGATGTATTATAGCGATCCGCTGCTCGCGATCGCCCCCGCAAACCCCCATCCCGAGGCGATCGCCCCATCAGATACAGGCCAGGGGGCAATTTTTAGTTAGAATCAGCAAAGCACCCAACGATTTTGTAAATTTAATGACTGCAACCCTAACCAAGCCTCAATACGAGGTCAAAGACATCGCCCTCGCCCCCCAAGGGAAAAAACGCATCGAATGGGCCGGGCGCGAAATGCCGGTTTTACGCCAAATTCAAGAACGGTTTGCCCAAGAAAAGCCCCTCGCCGGGATTCGCTTGGTCGCCTGCTGCCACGTCACCACCGAAACCGCCCACTTGGCGATCGCCCTCAAAAATGCCGGAGCCGACGCGATCCTGATCGCCAGTAACCCCCTCTCCACTCAAGACGATGTGGCCGCTAGCCTCGTCGTGGATTATGGCATCCCCGTCTTTGCCTTCAAAGGCGAAGACAACGCCACCTATCACCGCCATGTGCAAATCGCCCTCGACCATCGCCCCAACATCATCATCGATGACGGCAGCGATGTCACCGCCACCTTGATCAAAGAACGCCAAGACCAAATCGGCGAAATCATCGGCACCACCGAAGAAACCACCACCGGCATCGTCCGCCTCATGGCCATGTTCCGCGATGGTGTGCTGACGTTCCCCGCCATGAATGTCAACGATGCCGACACCAAGCACTTTTTCGATAACCGCTACGGTACGGGTCAATCCACCCTCGACGGCGTGATCCGGGCCACCAATATCCTCCTCGCCGGTAAAAATATTGTCGTTGCCGGTTATGGCTGGTGCGGCAAAGGCGTAGCAATGCGGGCCAAAGGCATGGGAGCCAACGTCATCGTCACCGAAATCAACCCCACCCGCGCCATTGAAGCGGTGATGGATGGTTTCCGCGTCATGCCTATGGCGGAAGCTGCCCCCCAAGGGGATATCTTCATCACCGTCACGGGGAATAAACACGTGATCCGCCCGGAACATTTCGATGTTATGAAAGACGGGGCGATCGTTTGTAACTCCGGTCACTTCGATTTAGAAATTGACCTGGCCAGCTTGGGCGCAACAGCCACAGAAGTCCGCGAAGCCCGCAACTTCACCCAGGAATACAAACTCCCCAGCGGTAAATCGGTGATCGTCTTGGGTGAAGGCCGCCTCGTTAACTTGGCCGCCGCCGAAGGCCATCCCAGCGCCGTGATGGACATGAGCTTTGCCAACCAAGCCATGGCCTGTGAATATTTGGTGAAAAATAAAGGCAAGCTCGAACCGGGTCTACATTCGATCCCCGTGGAAGTGGATCAAGAAATTGCCCGTCTCAAGTTAGCGGCCATGGGCATCACCATTGATAGCCTCACCCCTGATCAAGAGGAATATATCAACTCTTGGACCGTGGGAACCTGAGCACCATTCATCTAAAACTGGCTTAATTGCTGCGATGCCCTGGCTCTGCTGGGGCATTGGTTTTAGAAAGCTCGATCAGATAGGGGCGAAAAATTTTGCGCCCCCACAGCCAGACAATCCCTAAACAGGCATAAGCCCCCGGAACCGCGATCGCCCCCGTGGCATCATTGAAGTAGAGCGAGTTCGGAGCCCCAACCATGTTAAAAGCCCTATTTCCCACCATTTTCACCGCCACCGCCCTGCTCGCCACCGTGATGAGTAGTGCCACCGCCCAAGAAGCCGCCTGTGGCCCCGGCAGCACTGTCACATCCACCCCCACCCAATGCGTCGGCACAGCCCACAGCCAAGCCCTCAGTTGTAACGCCATCCCCAATAGCCCCAGCCACCGGATGCGGATTAACAACCCCATGGCCGTCGAAATTAAAGCCACCGGCAACGAAAGCCAACCCACCTTGATGATTAATGGCCCCGATGGTTGCTTCTATGCCATGGCCACCCGCAGCGGCGGCACAGCAAAAATCCCCGGTCTCTGGTCAGCAGGAGAACATACCATTTATGTGGGCGATGCCAGCGGCGCACCCCATCGCTATCAACTGGTGATCACTCCAGATTAGGATTCACCTCCTGCACTAGGGTTAAACCCTGATTAGGGTTCCATTGCACCATCCCCACTTCCCTCAGCCAATAGAGTTGGATGTGGGGAAAGTTTTCGGCGTTAATTTCGGGGAAGGCTTCCGGATCGCGGCGGGTGGCGATCGCCACCACCGGGGCCGGCAGATCCGCTAATAGGGCCGGCGTGAGGGCCGCTTCAGCGACGATCGCCACATCGGGAACCGTGGTAAATGTCGGCAAATCCGCCACAGGAGCAAGAATCAACAGCCAATTTTGTCGGGGTTGATGGAGCCAGAGGACAGAATTTTCAGGATTGAGGGGGTGGATCGTGGTGGCCCCAATGGTGATGGGTTGGGTCAGAGGGGGAATGCCGGTGAATTGAGCGGGGGCTGTAGTCCAGAGGGATTGCAGTTGGCGATTCAGGGCTAAATGGTTGGGATCAAACCCAGTTCCCCCAGTGAGCACCACCCCATCAAGACGATTAATCCCCCGTTGTTGCAAAAAGGGGGTGATTTGATAATCAATCACATCGCGATTGCCCCCGCCAATTAACCCCACCTTGCCCCGGTCTTCCACAATCACCACCGGCTGCGGGGCTGTTTCTAGTAACGTCAAGGCGACCCGCGTCGTCCCCTGAATCCACAGAGGAATAAACAAAATTCCTAACCCGGTGAGGATCAAGAGTAAATGTCGTCGCCAGGGCCAGGGTCGCCAACAGAGGGCCACCCATACCCCATAAACCAGGGCAATTTGGAGGGGATGGATCGCCCCCACAGCCCGCAAACTCCCCGGTAGATGGTAGAACCATTCCACAATCATAAAGAGGAGCGTGACGGGCCAGGTGAGGGCAAGGGCGATGATCGCGCCTAAATTGGGGGAAAGAAGGGCGGCGATCGCCACCCCAAACCCTCCCATACTAATCACCGTAATTAAGGGTGTAGTGACAATGCTCACTGCGACGTTATAGAGGGATAGAGTTTTGAAGTGATAAACCAACAGCGGCAGCGTCCACACCATGGCCGCAATGGGAACCGCAATCACCGTCGCTAAACCCTTCGGCATCCAAGCCAACCGCGCCATCACCCAAGGCGTAGCGGTAATCAGCCCCACGGTGGCCATAAAACTGAGTTGGAACCCCACATCCGCCAGCCAGCGGGGATTAAAGAGCAATAATGCCGTAGCGGTGACGAGAATCAGGCCGAGCGATCGCACCTTGCGTTTCCATACCAACGTACTCAACGCCACCACCCCCATCACCGAAGCCCGCACCACCGCCGCCTGTAGCCCCGTTAGCCCCACATAACCCGCCAATGTCACCACCCCCACCGTCATCTGCACTCTGGGGGGTAAAAATCGCGTCACTGCTGATACTACCGCCAGCAACGTCGTCACATGAAACCCCGAAGCCGCCAAGGTATGGGCTAACCCCACCTGAATAAACTGGGTTTGGACATCATCGGCCAAATCCACCGCCTTGCGCCCCAACACCATCCCCGCCACCAGCACCCCCTTGGGACTACCTAACCCATCCACAAAGGCCCGCACAATCCGCTCCCGCGCCTGCCATAGTCCCCCCGGTCGCTCCGTCGGTTCCGCCGCCAACTCCCCCGTCAAGCCGGCAAAAATCCCCTGCCGTGCCAAAAATGCCCGAAAATCAAACCCCCCCGGCGTACTGGCGGAGGGGGGATCATAAAGGCGGCCCGCCAACTCCACCCGCTGCCCCGGCACTAGGCCTGTGCCATGGAGGAGGGGGAGGGTGGCGTAAACTTTGCCGCGAATTTGGGGGTTATCGTTGAGTTGCTCCACCCCAAGGATGAGGCGGGTGCGCTGTTTGCGGGTGAGGCGGGGGGGTTCGAGAATTTGGCCCGTGAGGATCACCTCTTGCCCCGCCAATTGGGGGAGGGTGTGGCTAATATCTTGGGGGCTGGGTTGGGGTTGACGGAGATGGGTATAGAAGAGGGCGATCGCCCCCACCAACCCC
The DNA here is from genome assembly GCA_007693875.1 of Spirulina sp. DLM2.Bin59. Lineage (GTDB taxonomy): Bacteria > Cyanobacteriota > Cyanobacteriia > Cyanobacteriales > Spirulinaceae > Spirulina. The sequence continues at coordinate 7,498 of RECT01000228.1, read as the reverse complement.
GCCACCAACCAAACCCGCCAATGGGGGCCAGTGCGCCACCGTTGGGGCATTTGCCAGGCGAGGAGTCCGCTCAGGGTCAGTAGCCCGAAAGCCCCTACCCCAAGGGCAACAGCACTATTGCCTGCCCCAACCCCTAACAAATATGCCCCCAACAGCACCGCCCAAGCCCATCGACTCATTGCCCCAGCCACCTGAAAATCTCAATAGTTTCCATGGTGGCATAGTGGCATCACATCGGCGTACTGTCTTATTGGTAGCGTTCTTCGAGCCAAATCCGGATCTCTTGCTCTGTGCCGCCGGCAAAACGCCGCCCTGTGCGGGGATCATGGCCTTTGTACAGGACATTGCCTTGGGCATCGGCTTCTATCCAGATGCGCGGTTCATCCCCTGCGGTTAAAAAGTGCATCATGCCATGGGCAATGTGACTTAAACCTTGACGAAAATGGCTGACAAGAGAGTGAAAATGGGATGATTTTGTATAGGTTTTTTCGAGGCTTTGGCGTTTTTGGGTGATGGTAATGTGAGTCATGGTGAAAAACCCCCTGGGTGACTTAAGATAGTTGCAATATTTATGCAGTGATGCAAATGGGATTGGGGCCGATGGTAATCCTACCAACCCGATGAGGCGCTAACAGCTTGCCTCCGTTTTGCTTTCGATCATCGATACGAAATCGCTATAGTTTCACTGTATCGGCAGGGTCTAGGGAACGGCAACGCATAGCATAGATGGCATCTATCGAAAATATCGATAGATGGGGCCAGGGCCAGCATCGGGGACGGTGAGGAAAAAGCTTGATGGCAAGTTCAGGCCCAATCAATGCATGCTAGGGAATGTTCAGTTTTGATAAATCAAGCATGGTTGCAAAGGTGTTGCCCCGTTGGCAAGTTGGGGGGATTTTGGTGCTGGGGGTGTTGGCGGTAGCCACCTCTTCAGTGATTATCCGGTTGGCACTCCAGAGTGCCCAGACCCAAGGGTTGGGGTTTAGTTTGGTTTTGGCGGCGGTGCGGCTGCTGTTGGCGACGATGGTGTTGTTACCCACGGGGCGATCGCTCCTTTCCCAAACCCTTCCCCCTCGGGCCTGGGGTTTGGCGATCGCCGCCGGTATTTGCCTCGCCGCCCACTTCGCCACCTGGATCACATCCCTCTCTTTCACCTCCATTGCCGCTTCCACAGCCCTAGTGACCACCAACCCGGTTTGGGTGGGTTTAATCCTCTGGCTTTGGTTTGGGCAACGGCCAAGCCGGTTAACGATGGTGGGGATTGCCATCGCCCTCACCGGCGGAATGGTGATTGCCTTTGGGGGCAGTGGCGGCGTTCATGGGGGGTCGAATCCGTTATTGGGGGATGCCCTGGCCCTGGTGGGGGCGATGTTAGCGAGTTTATATTTCCTGCTGGGCCGGGAGGCCCAGCGGCAGGGGATGGGATTGGGGGCCTATGGGGCGATCGCCTATGGGGTGGCGGCCTTGGTGCTATTACCCCTGCCCCCCCTCCTGGGCGTCTCCTACCAGGGTTATCCCGCTATTGTCTATGGCTGCATGGTGGCCATGGCGTTAATCCCCCAACTGATCGGCCATACGGTCATCAACTGGTCAGTGATGCAAATGTCCCCCACCCTCGTCACCCTGGCGATCCTATTTGAACCCGTGGCCGCTAGCGTTATGGGCTGGATTGGGTTTGGGGAAGTGCCGGGGTGGCCCGTGGTGGGGGGCGGCTTGATTTTGATCATGGGGGTCGCCTTGGCGGTGCTGGGGGAACCCCGACAACAGCTTTAGATGCCATCGAGAACACCGCCATGGCTTGATTAAAGTGGCGTGATTTCAACAATGCCACCGGATTTGAACAGAACCCGGAATTGGGCCAGGGGTTCCGAGGGAATCACCGTACCGAACGATCGCCCAATGCCAGCGGCCCGCAGGTTCAGTAATTCCGGCAAAGGCGTACTCCGTTCCAATTGGAAACCAGCATTATTTTGAGCCTCATAGTCGCCAATTTCGCCGGTTTCCGTCACCGCGACCCGGAAAATCAGATCATTCCCGAAGGTATTGCTCTCTTCATCCCAAGCCGCCTCCAGGGTGGTTTGTAATTGGTCTTGGAGTGCCGCTAAACGGTCGGGATCATCAATCACATTGGTAAACTCCGGCCGGCCCCGATAGCCCTGCCAGGGGTTCATCTGTAAAACACCATTGCGGGTAAACACCACCTTAAAATCGGTAATCGCTTCCCGGTTGGCGATCGCCATCTGGGTGGGGGCAAATTTCAAATCCGGTAAGGGGGTGCGATCGTCGGCAGTTTCGGGAGTGTTTTCAATGGCGCGATAGGCAATGATCGACCCGTCAATGGTGGCGGAAATCCGGAAGGCGAGGTCTTGGGTGATGCCGCTGCGATCTTCCCAAGCATTGCTAATTTCCCGGAACAAATAGCGTTGAATGAAATTAATTTCTGTGGGATCGGTGATCAGCTCTGCTTCCGTGAGCAGGGTTTCCAGTTCAGCAGCGGAAATTGTCGCCATAGCGCTGGGATCATCGAGATCCGGGGATTCATCATCCTCCTCCCTTTGCACGGTGGGATCACCCCGCAGATCTTGGGGTTCCTCCACCTGGGGCACAGGAATCAGGAAGAGCAGGGCAGCGGCGATCGCCAACGTCCCCAATCCCGTCACCATCGGCATCGCCCGCTGATGTTGGGGCACATCCGCCACCCGGTAACGACGACTGACAGGGTTGAGGTTGAGGTCAATATCCGGCAGCGTGCGGTTATCGGTACACAACTGATCAATGGCATCGACGAGATCGAACAGTTCCAGGGTATTGAGTTCCACCTCGACGGTTTCCCCTGCGGGGGTTTGGGCAGAGAGGAGATGGCGATCGGCCCCAGAACCGGCGACCAGCTTCACCAAGGCTCCCCCCGTTGAATTGGGGTGATCAATGCCACTTAACACCCCTTGCACATAGGCACTGACCCCCTGCACCAAACCCTCTAAAAAATCTCGGCCACCGCTGAGGAAATGCTCACCATTATTGAAATGACATTCCACATTGGTAACGATCGCCATCAAGGGGCGGGCATTCCCCCCACTATCAGTGGCGTTGGGGTTAAATCCCTCCAATTCAAGGCGAACATTGGGCAAATTATACTGGCGCTTGATATTCATATACCCCTAAACTTCTCCGTCAAATAAACTCACCCAGAGCCGTTGCCCCCCAGCGGCTCCGGTGCAGAAGAGTAATTGCGTGAGTAAGGCGATGGCCAATTGATTGAGGTGATCTTCCGCCTCGAGATATTGGGCCACCTTGGCGCGACGGGGGTTCATGCGGCTACGGAAATGGGTTCGGAAGCGATCGAGATATTCCGAAAGGCGGAAATGCTGATCCACCGGCAGCCCCTTGGCTTGAATATCTTGATGAGCACCGAGCAACTGACGAATTAACATCGTCAATTGTCGAGCGCGATAACTAATGATAATCACCAAGGCCTTCGCTTGGGGGATATTCAGCGTGTTGCGGGTGTAAGACCGTCGCCAGGGGTTGGTGCAGCGTAATCGCCAGAGGGTGACACGATTATCAATTAAACTCTGCAACTCCAAATCCTGGGCAGTGCTCAGCATATATTCTGATCCCCCCAATTCCAAAGCCTCCAGGGCCAGCAATAGCAAATCGAGCCGCTGTTGCATCCGGGGCGAGCAGGTCTCAAGGTTGGGAACATCGGGGAGCGTGTCCAAAATCAATGGTTTTGGACGGGGAGGCAGGCGATAATCCGGGGATAGACTGGCAGATTGACTCATGCTGAAGGGGTTGCTCAACAGGGTTAGGGCGGAAAGATGGGCATTGGCCAGCGCGATCGCACTGATTCGACAGCATTCTCAGTGTACTATCTTTTCAGTTTGGACAAATCATCATGCTACGGGACGGCGCAACCTCCATGGATATTAAATCACTCATCCGCGACATTCCTGATTTTCCTCAACCGGGAATCCTGTTCCGGGATATTACGACATTGCTGCGGGATCCCCAGGGGCTACACCATACGATTCAGGCTCTGGCCAACGTCTGTCAGGGGGCCAATTTTCGGCCCGATTTGATTGTTGGCATGGAGTCGCGGGGGTTTATTTTTGGTCCCAGCCTCGCCTGTGAACTGGGGGCGGGGTTTGTGCCGGTACGGAAACCCGGTAAACTCCCGGCGGCGGTCTACAGTGCGGAGTATCAGTTGGAGTATGGGAGCGATCGCCTCGAAATGCATCAAGATGCCATCGCCCCCGGTCAACGGGTGTTAATTGTCGATGATTTAATTGCCACCGGCGGCACAGCCCAAGCTGCTGCCCAGTTGGTGCAACAGGGGGGCGGGCAACTGGTGGGGTTTGCTTTTATCATTGAGCTACTGTTTTTAAAAGGCCGCGAACAGTTGGGGGATGTCCCGGTGATTAGCCTTGTCCAATACTAAGGAGTTTGTCGGTAATTGTGAATGTGATCCCAAAAGCGACCAGGGGCGATCGCCCCTCCTTGGGCCAACGCCTGCAAGGATTTTTCACCAGCGAGACGTTTCTGTATATCCTCAAGCGCCTCGCTCAAGCCCTATTGACGCTCCTGCTCACCTCAGCTTTGAGCTTCATCATCATCCAACTGGCCCCCGGCAATTACCTGGATACTCTGCGGGAAAATCCCAGTATTTCCGAGGACACCATTGAGGCTTACCGCCAGCAATTTGGCTTAGACCAACCGCCGGTGATCCAGTATTGGCGCTGGTTGGTGGCGGTGGTGACACAGTTTGATTTTGGGGAAAGTTTTGTCTATAACCGCTCCGTGACAGAGTTAATCGTCGAGCGGATGCAGGCCACACTGTTGCTTTCTGTGGCTTCGATCATGGTCACCTGGGCCATTGCCCTCCCCCTGGGGATTTGGGGCGCAGTGCAGCAAAATCAATGGAGCGATCGCCTCCTGCGGATCTTCAGCTACATCGGCCAAGGGTTTCCCAGTTTCATCACCGCCCTAATTTTGCTGATCGTTGCCCAAAACACCGCCCCCTTCTTCCCCATCGGCGGCATGACCAGCATCGCCCACGATACCTTCCCCCCCCTGATCAAGATCATTGATGTGGGTTGGCACATGATTCTCCCCACCCTCGCCCTCAGCATCACGAGCTTTGCGGGGCTACAACGGCTCACCCGTGGGGCGATGCTGGATGTCTTGCGCCAGGACTATATCCAAACTGCCCGGGCCAAGGGCCTACCGGAAAACCAGGTGATTTACATCCACGCCCTCCGCAATGCCATCAACCCCCTGGTCACCATTTTGGGGTTTGAATTTGCCAGCCTGCTCAGTGGCTCCTTTATTGCCGAGGTGTTTTTTAACTGGCCCGGTTTGGGGCAATTAATCCTCCGGGCGGTGATGACCCAGGATCTTTATCTCGTCATGGCCAGCCTGATGATGGGGGCAGCAATGCTGATCATCGGTAACTTATTGGCGGATCTGCTGCTTCAGGCCGTTGATCCTCGGATTCGGTTGAGTGATTTGAAGTAGGAAGTGGGAAGTGGGGAGTAGCGTTGATGGAGGGGCAAAAGGTTTGAATTTTGCGCCCCCTACCCATCGATCGCACTAGACAGCATCTTGAGGACTCAGTTTGTATTGCTTCAGTCTGATCTCCCTTGGTTTTCAGACCAAAACTGAACCGCTGCTCTCTCCTCACTGCTCTCTCCTCACTGCTCTCCCTTCCCCATCCCCATCCCAAAGCAACCCCTTGAAATTTGAGGGGGGCAAGCCGGAAATCATCCCCCGGCAAAATTTGGGGACGTTCTTGGTTAGAATTAAACTCGATCCCTATCGCGAGTTTAGTGGAGATGCGAATCCTAGCCCTCGTTCCCGGTGGAATTGGCGACCAATTTTTATTCTTTCCCACCCTGGCCACCCTTAAGCAAGCCTATCCCCACGCGGAAATCGATGTGCTGGTAGAACCCCGGTCTAAATCTGCCTACCGGGTCTGCCCCTCGGTACATGATGTTCTGCTATTTGACTATAAGGGCCGCAATGGTTTGGCTGATTACCTGAACTTGCTTGGCATTATTCGCGATCGCGAATATGATGCCGCCCTCGCCCTCGGGCAACGGTGGGCCGTGGGACTGCTCCTCTGGCTGAATGGCATTCCCAAACGGGTCGGCTACCACAGCAATAAAGCTTGGTTCCTCACCGATACCGTCCCCCTCAAAACCGAGCAATACGCCGCGCCGATGTATCACGACCTCCTCGGCGGGTTCGGGATTCACAAGCCCTGCCCCCCGATGGCGGTGGCGGTTCCCAAGGCGGATATTGATTGGGCAGAAACCCAGCAACAGTATTTAGGCATTAACGATACGGGTTATGTGCTGATTCATGGTGGCTCTAGCCAACTGGCCTTAACCAAGGGGATTAACAAAATTTATCCCGTTCAAAAATGGCTCCAGGTGGTGCAAGACCTACAAACCAAACAGCCCAATGTGCCGATTGTGCTGCTCCAGGGCCCCGATGATGGGGCTTGGGTGCAGGAAATGATCAATGGTGCGGGGGATCTTAAGGTGATTTCGCCCCCAGATATTGGCAAGTTGGCGGCCTGGATTGCCGGGGCGAATCTGATGCTCTGTACCGATAGTGCGCCGATGCACCTCTCCATAGCGGTGGGAACCTATACCATTGCCCTGTTTGGCCCCACCCAAGCCACGAAGTTAATTCCCCCAGGGAATGAGAAGGTGGTGGGGATTCAATCCCCCAGTGGGGCGATCGCCGATATTGCCCCGATTACGGTCTTGGAGCAGATTTGGCGTGGCTAAGGCGGCGGTCTTTCTAGATCGGGATGGGGTGTTAAATATTGAACGGGGTTATCTCTACCACGTTGCTGATTTAGACCTCATCCCCGGAGTGGCCCAGGCGGTGCGCCATCTCAATGATTTGGGGGTTTTTTGCTGTCTGGTGTCTAACCAGGCGGGCCCAGCCCGGGGCTATTACTCCGTGGCTCATGTGGAAGCTTTACATCACCGTTTGATTGATCGTTTAGACAGTGAGGCGGGGGCGTTTCTCGATGCCCTCTACTATTGCCCCTATCTGAGTCCTCCCGAGGGGGGAATTGTGCCGGAGTTTGCCCGATGGGGCACATGGCGCAAACCGAATACAGGGATGTTAGTGGCGGCGGCTTGGGATCATGATCTGGATTTAAGCCGCAGTTTTATGGTGGGGGATAAGGCGACGGATATTGACTTGGCCCGCAATGCGGGGGTGCGGGGCATTTTGGTGCAGACGGGCTATGGTGAGCAGGTGTTAGCAGGAACCTATCAACACCATGCCCAACCGGACTATATTGCTCGGGATCTGGCCGCTGCGGTGGAATGGATGATCCCGTTCCTGGCAAGGGATCAAAATTCCCAATCTTGATTTTTAGCTTCCTCTGGAGGGGGTGGGGTGATGATCCGGTAGTCGGCATCATAGACCCCATCTTTTTTGGGGGGTTTCGGTTCTTCTGGGGATGCCGATGGCGGTT
>RECT01000151.1 GCA_007693875.1 Spirulina sp. DLM2.Bin59 | reverse complement strand
GGGCCCGCCCCTAGCGTGCCCCCCAGGCCCCGCCCCCGGGCCACCCCCGTCATCGTTCCTTCTAGATTGGGAGTGGGGGGGGCGAAGGTTGTGTCTCGATAATGCTCAAGGCTGTGGTGATCGGGGGGAGCAAATCCGGTGGCGGGGATGGTGTAGGGGCTGAGTTCATTGAGGGCGGGGGCTGCCTGCACCGTCAAGCGGCCTAGGGCAAGCCCATAGACCAAACGCAGGCGCTCCAGTTCTGTGGGTAAAATCTCCGTTGGTAAATATTGATTGGCATGGGTATCGACGATCGCCAGCCGGTTTTGGCGATCGCTCACCACATAAATCCCCGGGCGCAACTGGAGGTAATCCTGACCCACTGCATCACCTTGGAGCAAATCCCCATAGGGGAGTTGCAGGGGATTCCAAGCGATCGCCTTGGAGCGGGTTTTCCTAGGCGCAAACCGCAGCACCTGCTCCACGTCCTGCCGCCAGAGACGGCGTTGGAACGGGATAAACCCAATAGCGAAGGCAATCCCCAAGCCCCCCGCCAGGCCATAGGGTAGCAGCGCTTCGAGGGTGGCGGCTCGGTTCGTCGCTAGGGGAAAGGAACTGCTCCGCAAGCGGATGGTCTCTGACCAGCGAAAGCGGCCTACGGTTGTTGTGCCTTCTGCTTGCCAATCGGCTCCGAGAATATAGCCGGTGTGGGGATCGTAGTGATAGCGTGTCCCTTGCACAGTGAGCATCCATTCCCCGGTAGGGTCGTATTCGTCATTGACAATCCTCTGGGTATAGGCTTGGTTGAGGATGACCTGACGGCTATCCACCACTTGCCAGGGGTGGAGGCGGAGGGTATTGGGCCCGGTCACGGTGAAGAGATGGCCCAAAATGGTCAGGCGATCGCCTGGCATGAGCCTGGTGGGATCGACGTAGAACCAAGCCTGATCAAAACGGTAGTAGTCCTGATCAATGGGCCGGCCGTCGTAGGTTCCCTCCAGATAGGCCCGGGTTTGGGCATCGGTTTTAACGGTAAACACTCGATCATCCTGGAGGGAACCGCCATCACTATCGGAGTATCGGAATCGGGAGGTCACTTCCCAGGTGATTACCCCCTCATCGATGGCAGTGATCTGATAGGTGCGGCGATCGCGCTCCCGCTCGGTATAGCCCCGATATTCCCGCGACTGGCCCCGCAATCGGGTGATGGCTTCCAGGGTGAAGGTATCCCCCACTTGAGGCGAAAATTCCCCCGAGGGAGCCTCCTGGGCCAGAGCGACACCACCCAAACCCAGAAGCAGCAGCACCAAAATCCCCAGGTGCTTAATTGCCGTTAACCACCGCCCCATGATTGCTTTGCCCCCAAGTTACAGCCCTTTCACTTATCATACAAAACAATCTCAAAATCCCTCTCCCCGCTCTGGGAGGGGGGTTGAGGCTGTAGATGCACAGCGATTCTCATCGCGTGATTTTGCCGATCACGAATTTACCAAGGGCTACCGATCAGGTTAAACGCACTCCAATAGAAGGGATGGGAGAAATTGGGCCCGTCTGGATTGTCCTCCGCTGGGGTGATCAGGGCCAGTTGGGCGCGGCGGAGGGCTTCGGCTTTGATGGTGACATCGGCCTGGGCTAATTGTTGATAGAAGCCATCCATCAAAATGGCAGTGCCGACATCGGAGACTTGCCACAAACTGGCTAAAACGGATTTGACTCCGGCTTGGACGGCGGCCCCGGCAAAGCCCAGTTCTGCCTCCGGATTACCGATCGCCGTTGTACAGGCACTGAGGATCAACAGTTCTAATTCAGGGGCTTGATAGGGCTTTAGTGCTCGCAAGCTTGGGAGCGTGAGGATTTCATCGCCCCACAGTTGGATGTAGGCATTGTCGGCAACGTTGGGGTCGAAAAAGGCATGGGTGGCGAGGTGGAGGATTTGGAATTGGCGGTTTTGGTTCCGGGCTTTGAGATTGCGCCAGGTAAAATTTTGGTTGAGATAGATGTGGCCACCCCGTTGCTGGGTGATCTTGGCCAGTTCCGTGGGAACAGCGGGGAGGGGTTCGAGGTTGGGGGCGGAAAATTCTGAGGCTCCCATGGCGAGGACGGGACTGGTGGCGGTGATCGGTTGGTAATCAAAATTGGTGAGGGCGAGGCTGGGCATTTGCCCAATGCTGTAGCGTTCGATGATGAAGTTGTTGCCATCGTGGAGGGCGGCGAGGGGGAGCGATCGCAACCCTTGATCACCAATGAGAACAAGGTTATTAATTTCCTGTTCCGTCAGCGTCGCTTCTAGGGGGGCAATCAACCATTGATAGAGTTGTTGGGCAGGGGCCAGGTAGCCCTGACTGCGGGAATTGCTCACCCCCCGCCGTAGTCGCCCCACCATCCCCTCCACTTCCCGCCGGGTAATGGGGAGGGTTTGCACGGTTGGTTCACCATTGGCGGTGATGAGCAGGAGTTGGAGGCGATCGCTCCCTTGGGGTTCGAGGTTAAGGGTGGTATCGGTGGGGACAGCTTGAATGGGGTCAAACTGCGATCGCACCGCCGCCGCCAAATTCGCTTCCCATCGCTCCACGGTGGGGGGCATCATCACGCCGGCCGGCACAAACCCCGCATAAAGAATCGCAGGCCGGACTCCGGTGGCCTGGGCAATGTTTTGGAGAATGGTTTGGGCTAAATTCTCATTCATGACCAACGGTGCTGACTCTGCGGTGATCAACCTATCGGTGTCTGTACGGAGTTCATTGACCTCTGACGGTGCAAGTCCCTCTGAGGACTCAGGACAATCGAGGGAACAGGCCGGTTGGGGCGGCTCTCCGCCGATGGGAGTCGCTGCTGTTCCGGTGCGGATCTGCACATTGCCGAGGGTATAGTTACCGATAAAACTTTGAGTCGGTTCAATGGTATAGTCCCCATTCGTAATTGCTGAAACTGTGCCATTGATGCTGGCATCCCCGACAATAAACGGTGTATCGCCATTGCCACCATGGGTAATGGTAATCGCACCATTCCCCGTGAAACCCACAGCCCCAACACTGGCATATAGATCTAGGCTTGGCTCATAAAAATCTTCCGTAGCACGGAAAAAGCCCCCAGCAGTGACGGTAATATCACCGGCTACACCGTCCAGATCACCTGAATTCAAAGAGGTAACTGTAATACCTTGGGGCGAGTTTAGCGTGATATTGCCACCATTGGAGGTGATGGGCCCATCGAGGAAAATTCCTACATCGCCTGCACTAGAACCACTGATTTCAATATTGCCGCCTAAGGTGTTTAAAGATGCATCTGTGAGAAAAACGCCCGGTAGATTGTTATTACTTGTGCCACTAATTTGAATAAAACCTTGATCAGTATTAATAAAGTTAGTAATCTCGACGAGACCCATGCCATTTTGATCACTGTCAGCCATCAAAATAAGATTCAAACCTTGAGATGTAGATGCTGAATAAATTGGGGCATTAATAAAAATAGAATTATGTGCCCTTAAAATAAGTGTGGTGTCATTGTTGGGTGTTTGATATTCCAAGCTAGCCAAGAGGGTAATGTTGCCTGCTTCGCTATTCGTTCCCTCCGTGCCCGTTTCTACAATGACAGTTCCTCCTGATAATAATGCATTGAGTAAAATAGCAATATCTAATTCTGCCCCATCATTTGCGGAGACAAAGGGATTACTGACGCTGATATTTTCTGAACCAAAATTACCAATTTCAATGTTGTTGGGGTCAATTAACCAGGTTCCGGCTTGACCTTGGGGGGCGGTAATGTTGGGATTACGGGCGATCGCCAAATTCTGCAACCCACTGGTTTCCACAAACCCCCCATTTCCCCCCGCTTCCCCACCTTTGGCGCTCACCTGCCCGAAAATTTGGGCGGTATCACTGGCAAAGAGGATCACCCGGCCGCCATCACCATCCCCCACACCATCGGCCTTGATTTGGGTTTCGGGATCAATGAATAAATGGGTGGCATTGGGAACCGGCCCCCGGCCCTGTTCCTCACCGCCGATCAGAATCGTTCCCCCTGGTGAGCCGTTGGCGGTGATTTGGGCATCAACGAGGGCAATTTGAGCGCCAAAAATACCGATATTGCCCGCTGGATCGTTGAAATTATCGGTGCTGATCGTGCCAGAGGCGATCGCCGTCCCCCCTTGGGTGGGAATTGCTAGGGTTGAATTTTCCAACGTGACTGCACCCGTAGCAGTGACGCTCAAGCCGGGATCAATGCCTTTGCCCGTCAGCAGTTGGGGGAGATCCTGCATCTTGAGGGGACGATCCACCGCGCTGCGATCCGGTTCAATTTCCAAACTCAACAGATGCCCCGGTTGACCCACCCGCACCCGTTGACTCCCTTCCACCGCAGTAATCAGCACCGTCCCCCCCGGAGCCGTGAGCCTGCCGGTATTGAGCACCTGACCGCCGATCAGGTTCAAACTGGCCCCCGAATTCACGGCGAGATCCCCCTGATTGAGGATCACCCCCCCCTGATCGAGAAACGAAAACAGTTGGGGATTGCCGGTTAACGATGGGTAATCATTGGGGCCAGTGGCATTGAACCAACCCCCAGAAAAACCAATGCGATCGCCCGTCGTTGCCGTAAAGGATCCCGGCACATCCAACCGCGCCCCCGGCCCAAAAATGATCCCGGCGGGGTTCATCAAGTACAAATTCGCCTGACTACCGCTCACCTGAATCAAACCATTGATCACCGAAGGATCGCCCCCCGTCACCCGCCCCAAAATATTGACAATCTCCGGCTGGGTTAAAAACTGGGCAATTTCCCCCGCACTCAGGCTAAATTGCTGAAAACTATGGAAGAGATTTGTCCCGGCTTGGGTTCCCCCCTGGATCTGGTAGGTTTGCCCCTGGTATTGAATCACAGTGTTAGAACCGTGGCTCGGGGTAATGGATTGAGCGAAAACAGGGGCGGCCATGAGGCTAAAGCCACACAGCCCACAAGTAAAAAGGGGGTGCATCATAAATTAAATTCTCAGAACCGAGGAGGAGTAGGCACAATTTAAATTCAAAACACCCTGTCTGCTCTCAGGATTATCTGGTTATCCCGATTAATGATGCACCCCGTTCATCCGCCGCCATCACCTTACAGCAACGGCGAAGTGGCTTAACCCAAAGGTCAGCGGGTTGGCGGGGTTGTATTGGGTAAAATAATCCATGGCGGCGGGGGTCATCTTGAAAAACTCCGTTGTTGGGGCAAGATCCACCACAGCAACGTCGGTTTCTGCTGCTAACAATGGCTCCCAATCGGTGAACCTGCTGGTAAATGCTGCCGCTAGCTCAGTAAACGTCACTGCCGCCCGGTTAAGGTCGAAAAATTGGGCATTGCCCAGAAAGGTATTGGAGAGGAGGCGATCGCCCAAAAACTGTGAGCCTAAATCCATAAAGTTGATCGCCAATCCATTGGTTTGCAGTCGCGCCAGGTTAAAGGTTGAGGTCGTTGCCTCAAACTCGGAGAGGGCAAACTCACGACTGATGCTGACGGCCTGCCAAGCTGGGGAATTTTGGGGGGCGCTGGGATGGCGATCGCTGAAATACCGGTAAGCCGACAGATCCGGCAACGGTGTTAGGGAGATCAGCGGTGAATCCAAGGCCAGAGGCCGGATTGAACCGGTAATCTCATGGCGAATATGCTGCAAATCCTCTTCTAGTTTCTCCAGTAAGGGGGCAGTGTTCCGCCGTTGGGATGGGGCAATGGCGGGTTCGAGGACAGGGTTAGCGGCCGGCGGCGCCGTGGGGGCCTGGGTAAGGCGGTGGGGAATTTGCTCCGGTGCGCCTAGGGTTTTTTGACGGTTTTGCGGAGTGGAAGGAGCAATTAACTCCCCAAAACTTCGCCCATCTCGGATCAAAGATTCCGGGGGAACGGTGCGGAGGGCCGCCCGTTGGGCCGGTGTTTGCGGGTTAATGGCCGCCTGGATTGCTGGGTCTGCTTCCAATGGGGGGCTGTGGTGAGATGGGGGCAGGGCTTCCACGGCGGCCGAGGGGGAACCCGAGGCGGTTAGACCGTTCACCTCAGGATGGGGGAGCGTCCTAGTAACGGGGGCTTGGTCCGCCCCGGGGGGAGTCGTAGGGGAAAACTCCACCGAAGGGGTCGGCTCCACTTCTACAATGACTGTGTTGTCGAGGGGATGGGGTTGGGCCGCCATGGCCGGTTGGCCATTGCCCTGAGCCAATAACGGTGCATCTCCCGCCATTTCTTCTGAGGCGAGCGAATCCACCGCCTGGGCCCCGGTGCTCCCCAGGGCAACCCAGCCGAGGGCGGCGGTGGTGGAATAGGTCATGAACCAGAATTTAGTCATCACAGGTGTTCCCTCTGTACATTTGAGATTGAAAGCCCGTTCCTCAAATCTGGTAACGAGCTATTGAGCCAGTTTTCACCATTTGCCAACGGTTGTCAGCAGTCATCCCAACCATTTTAGCCCGCGAAGTAGAGATGTCCCTAAGTCGTTTGGCCCATTAAATCTGGGCCAGTCCATTCCAGGGTGTCGCCGATGTTTTCGCCATCATGGTAGGCCGCCAACAACACCTCACTGGTTTTCCCCCAAGCCAAGGTTCCATCGGCAGCGAGGGCGATCGCCCCCAGATCCCGGCCATTGCCCCGGGCTTCCGCCATCGATTTAACCATGGCATCCCCCAAGGTCAAACCATCACCGACGCGAATCACAATCTTCGCCGCCAAACATTCGTCGATAATATCCTCACCAATGCCGGTACAACTCACCCCCGCTTGACGGGTGGCATAGTTGCCAGCGGGCATCGCGGAATCACTGACCCGGCCAATGCGTTCAAACCCTTTGCCGCCGGTGGAGGTTCCCGCCACAATTTGCCCCTGCTGATCCAGGGCCACGACACCAATGGTGCCCCGACCCGGTTCGCTGAGTTCCTGCTCGGCAATCACGCCGGCCATCTCTTTATTAAAATCCCCCTTCCGTTCCAAGAGCCATTCCTCTAAACGGAGGTCGGTGAGGGGGTTATAAATGGGCATTTGTAATTCCCGCAACAATTCCGCCGCACCATAATCGGAAAGGACGCGATCGCTCTCCCCCTGGAGGGTTTGGGCTAACTGGATCGGGTTTTTGACCCGCGCCACATTGATGACGCCACTAAACCGCTGGGCTGTGCCGTCCATCAGCGCCGCACTCATGCGAATCTGGCCATCGGACTGGAGCACCGACCCCGTACCGGCATTAAAGCGGGGATGATCTTCCAGGAGTTGACAGCCTTGCACCACCGCATCCAGGGCCGTTTTGCCCTGGCAGAGATCCCCATAGACCGTCGCCACAATACCATGGAGGGCTTCGCGCACCACGGCTAAACCGCCTTTACCCTTCAGAGAACTCCCCGCGCCGCCGTGAATAATTAATTTAGGTTGCATGATGCCCCGTCGCCAATAAACAAGAATCAGAAATTTTGCCTTGCTGATCTTATCGCTTCTTGGGTTAGATTAAGGAAGTCGGGCATCGCCCCCTTTCCCTGTTGCGATTTTGCCGGAGCAAGAAATCTGTGCCGAAACAGCCGCAAAAATCCCTCCTGGACTCCATGGATGAGATTCCCATTGCCCAGCGGGATCTGCCCCCTGCCTCCCCGCCGCCGCCCTGGGGGCGGATTGTTGTGGGGATTTTTCTCGGGGTGGGGGCGATCGCCGCCGTTGTGGGGCTATGGCTTGCTCAGATCAGCGGCGAAACCGTTGTTGAGGCAGAGCGAGAGCCAGAGCCGGAACCAGCCCCCACCGTGGAAAATGTCCTGGGGCATCTACCCTACGCAGACGCGGGGGAAAGTGATCTCGTCAATGTCACCGCCGATGGTTCGGTTCGGCTCCGCTCCGCCGCTGCGGCTCGTTATCAGGAGATGGCTGCCGCCGCCCGTCGGGAAGGGGTGCTCTTAGCGGCTCTCTCTGGCTATCGCACCAAGGCCCAACAGGATTATCTTTTTTTTCAAATCAAAGAGCAGCGCAACCAGCGGCCCAGTGAGCGGGCGGAGGTGAGCGCCCCGCCGGGGTTTAGTGAGCACCATACCGGCTATGCCATTGATATTGGCGATGCCAATGTGCCCGCCACCCACCTGAGCCCCCAATTTGAAAATACCGCCGCCTTTACCTGGCTCCAAGCCAACGCCGCCCGCTACGGCTTTGAGCTTTCCTTTCCCCGCGATAACCCCCAGGGCATTGCCTATGAACCTTGGCATTGGCGGTTTGTGGGGGATATGGAGAGCCTAGAAACCTTTTACCGTGCCCAAAATTTACCCCCGATCAGCCCATGAGCTATGAATTAGAAAACCGTGAATGGTGGGTGGAGCGATGGCTTGAACTCCTCGATTCCTACCGGTTTAAAAAACGCTTGGAACGGGCCCGCCGCTATGCCATGGAGGGCAATGTTTTAAGCATTGAATTTAAAGGGGTGCGGGTGATGGCCTTGGTGCAGGGGAGTGAGCCGGAACCCTATGAGGTTTCCCTCTCCCTCAATCCCTTTAGCAATGAAGATTGGCGCTATGTAATTGCAACGATGGGGAAAAAGGCCCTCTATTCGGCGCAACTGTTGGCGGGGGAGATGCCCGCTGAAATTGAGGATGTTTTTACCGCCAATGGGTTAAGTCTTTTCCCCTTTACGCTGTCGGAAATTCATTCCCGCTGTACCTGTCCTGATAAGGCTAATCCTTGCAAACATATTGGCGCAGTATATTACCAATTGGGCGATCGCTTCAGTGAAGATCCCTTTGTGCTGTTCCAACTGCGGGGGCGGACTAAAACCCAAATTCTCGAAGCCCTACGGCAATTGCGGGGTAAGGGGAGCGGTGAGGGCCGCAAAGCCAAGAAAAACACCAAAAAAGCGAACAATGCCTACAACCAAATTCCCTTGGTCATGCGGCGGTTTTGGTCCTATGCTGAACCCTTAGATGCTTCTTTGGTGGCCATTGCCCCCCCCCAAGATCAACAGACGATCCTCGATCGCCTCGGCCCCATCCCCCTGCCCACCTCGGAGGCGCGGCTACTCCACAGTGCGATGATCGAAGCCTATGGGCAAATTCGCCAGCAGGCAATGATTACGGCGTTGAATCGGGATTAGGCCAGGGGATGGGACTCTCCTGTGCTGAACTGGGAACCGTTACAATTTATGAAGATGTGTCACAATAAAAGCTAGGTTTCCCCTGATTCTCGTCCCTGCTCAGATTTAAACATTTAAACTATGTCCGTTTTGGCTGCGATCGCCGTTTTGGGTTTGCTCATTGTGGTTCATGAATTTGGCCACTTTGCCGCCGCCCGGCTGCAAAACATCTATGTCAACCGCTTTGCCATTGGTTTTGGCCCCGTGCTGTTGCGCTACCAAGGCCCCATGACCGAGTATTCCCTGCGGGCCTTGCCCCTCGGGGGATTTGTGGGGTTTCCCGACGATGACCCCGATAGTGATATTGAGCCAGATGATCCCAATTTGTTACGGAATCGCCCCATTTTGGATCGGGCGATCGTCATGTCTGCGGGCGTGATTGCTAACTTTATCCTGGCCTACTTGCTGATCGTCACCCAAATCGCCACCGTTGGCATTCCCCAAATCCATTACGACCCCGGCGTTGTCATTCCCGAGGTGATGGTTAATGGTGAAGTCAATGCGGCCCAAATGGCGGGGTTACAATCCGGTGATATTGTCCTCGCGGTCAATCAAGAACCCCTGGAGGCCTCCAGTGAAGCGGTGCGCACCTTAATGGAGCGGATTCAAGCCTCCCCCAACCAACCCCTCACCCTCACCGTTAAACACAAGCTCGAAACCCTCAACCTCGACATCACCCCCCAACCGGGAGCCGATGGCGCGGGCAAAATTGGCGTCACCCTTTCCCCCAACCAAACCATCACCCGCACCCCCGCCAGCATCCTCACCGCCTTCACCAGCGGCGCAACGGAGTTTCAACGGCTGACGGGGTTAATCCTGCGGGGTTTTGGTTCCCTCTTCCTCAATTTCCAAGAAACGGCGGGCCAGGTGGCCAGTCCGGTGAAAATTGTCGAAATTGGCGCAAGTTTAGCGAATTCTGACCTCAGTAATTTGTTTCAGTTTGGGGCGTTGATCAGCATTAACTTGGCCATTTTGAATATTTTGCCCCTGCCGGCCCTCGATGGCGGTCAGTTGGCCTTTTTGCTCGTCGAAGGGTTGCGGGGTAAGCCAGTGCCGGGGCGGATCCAGGATGGGATTATGCAAACGGGGATTGTGCTGTTGATGGGCCTGGGGGCATTTTTGATCATCCGGGATACCGCTAACCTGGCGGTGATTCAGGATCTCTTCCAAGAACGTCCCTAGATGGTGAAAGCGAGCCAAAAGCAACGGGCGATGGAGCTGCTGTTGCGGTTGCATCGCCTCTATCCCGATGCCACCTGTAGCCTCCACTATGGTTCAATCCTTCAGTTGATGGTGGCGACGATTCTTTCCGCCCAATGCACCGATGAGCGGGTGAATCAGGTGACACCGGCCCTGTTTGCGCGGTTCCCGGATGCGATCGCCTTTGCGGAGGGCGATCGCCTTGAAATCGAAACCCTGATCCGCTCCACCGGCTTCTACCGCAACAAAGCCAAGCACATCCAGGGGGCCTGTCAAAAAATCATCACCGACTTCGGCGGCGAAGTCCCCCACACCATGGCGGAACTGCTCACCCTCCCCGGCGTAGCCCGCAAAACCGCCAACGTCGTCCTCGCCCACGGCTTCGGCATTAATCAAGGCGTGACCGTCGATACCCACGTCAAACGCCTCAGCAACCGCCTCGGCCTCACCACCCACAGCGATCCCGTCAAAATCGAGCGGGATTTAATGAAACTGATCCCCCAACCAGAATGGGAAAACTGGTCAATCCGCCTCATCTACCACGGTCGGGCAGTGTGCAAAGCACGGCAGCCGGATTGTGGGGGCTGTGGGTTGGTGGATCTTTGTCCGGGGAGGGTGGGGAATAGGGAATGGGGAACGGGGAACGGTTCGCGTTTTGGGGTGCAACCCCCGTAGGGGCGAAAAATCTTTCGCCCCCACGCCCATCAATTCTACAAACGGTTTCTAGATCAGATCCGCTGATTCGTAGAGGCGGCGCAGGATGGCGAGGATCTTTTTGCCATAATCCAAATCCGAAGACCACCGGCCCGACAGTTGATCCACCAGAGGCGCAATGCCACGGGTGACAAACCGGAAGCGGGGATCCACCACATCCTGCACCAGAGGTTCTAAATTGGCATAGGCCTTCAGGTGTTGAATATGGGCCCGCACCCCGATCTGAGCACTGGGGAACGTCGCCCCCTGTGCGCCGCCACCGACAGCCCCCAAATCCGCAAAGTTATTTTGAGCCGGTTTCGCATCCCCCCCAAACCGGAGGAAATTGGTCGCCAAGCACATCTGACAGAAAGCAATATCATAATTAATCCCCTCAATCGTTGCCTCTTCCCGGTAGAGCTTCGGCAGATCAGGGAATTCCGCCAGGGCATTTTCATTATTGGCCTTGAGGAACATGATCAACTGCACCTCCGAGGTGTTGCCATGGCCCACAATGCGATCGAACATCCCGGGGCAAATTTGGGTAATCGATCGCAACACCACGGTTCGGGTGGGATTATCCCAACCCACATTAATCGTAAAATCCCGGAGTTCAATGGCCTTGGCATAGACCACGCCGCGATATTGAACGAGGCGAGTTTCGGGCCGTTGGGTCAAATTAACCCCGAGGCGATCGATCAGATCAACAGGGATAAAAGAATTGTTATTGATCAAAATCCCCTGCTCACCGTACTCCTGGCCATTGATGCGAATATTAATCACCGGATGGCTCTGCTCCACCGAGGGCGCCCTGCCGGTCACTTCCCGACTCCAGGCCTCTAAACCATCAACAATGCCCAGAGCCATATCCCGCCGCCGATTGATGATCAGGGCGCGATCGTCGGGGTTACTCAAAAAGCCCACTTCCAATAACAGCGAAGGGATGGCCACCTGGCGACAGAAAGCCAACTGCCCCACCCCCGTCGCTGTATCCGGTTTAGAACCTCGGCTGGGCAGTTGAGGGAGGCGACGGATCAGGGCGAGGAGGAGCATATCCGCGTGTTTTTTGCGCTCACCATTGCCAGCGATGTAGTAGGCCGTTGCCCCCCGGGTGGCGGGATTCGATGACGAATCAGCGTGAATTTCCACAGCCACATCCCCCCGCCGGGCGCGGCTGTTGATCCAATGGGTGGTCTGGTCTAAACTCAGGGTATCGGGAACAGAGAGCACCTCAAAACCGCGCGATCGCAGTTCAGGGACAATCACATCCCGGAGCGAGATCATCTGCTGTGCTTCGGTGGTGCCGCCGGCAACCGTGCCGGGATCCCAACCGCCATTTTCCAAACCACCATGGCCCGCTGAAACAAAAATCCTACCCATAGTCTTTGCTTTCTTAATCGCTAAACATCAGTTAATCATGTTTCTCAGCGAGGGAGAACGCTCACCCCGGAAGAAACCCCGCAACCTTGCCAATTCCCTGTCAGTCTAGGCTATTTTTCCGGCAAAACCGGCGAATGTTTGGCCTTTTTTCCCTTTTTGATGGGCTATGGATATTCCCCGCCTCCACCCGGACACGATTAAAGATGTAGAAGACCGCGTTGATATCCTCGATGTGGTGGGGGAGCGTGTGGTGCTCAAAAAGCGGGGCAAGGATTATCTGGGTTTGTGCCCCTTCCATGACGAGAAAACCCCCAGTTTTAGCGTCAGTGCCACGAAGCAAATGTATTACTGCTTTGGCTGT
>RECT01000141.1 GCA_007693875.1 Spirulina sp. DLM2.Bin59 | reverse complement strand
CTTGCGGACAACTCCATCAGTTGCCCCCGGCCCTGCATGGGGCCCCGCAACACCCACACATCCTCCAACTTCCGGGCGAGTTTCGGCGGTTTGGGGGGAGATTCCCAGGCGATCGCCCCTTTGTGCGTCACCCGCAACACCGCATCGGGGGGGAGGCTGATGATCGGGGCAGTGGGGAGTTTTTCCGCCTTCGCTCTGGGGGTTTTGCCGGCCTGGGGGGTGGGTTCCGGCTCTGCCCCAGTGAGAATTTTGGTGCGGCGGGGATCAGCAAAGCGACGTTTGAGACTGCGTAACTCCTTTTTGAGGGCCTTTAATAATTCGTGGCGATCGCCCAATAAACGCTCCAACCGCTCAATTTCTACCCCTAACTCCGTCCCTTCCTGCTCCAGCTTTTGCCGCTCCAGGCCCGTTAGACGGCGCATCGGCATTGCCAGAATCGCATTGGCCTGGGCTTCATTGATGCCCAAAGCGGTGATTAACGTCCCCCTAGCCGTTGTGCCATCGGGGGCATGGCGGAGAATATCCACCACCTGATCCAGATTAGCCAAGGCCGCCAACAGCGCCGCCACCGTTTCCCGTCGGCCCGCAGCGGTGGCCAATTCATCCTGATAGCGGCGCACCAGGGTTGTTTCCCGAAATTCCAAAAACGCCGTCAAGATTTCCCGCAAACTCAATTGACAGGGTTTGTTATTGACCAATGTTAGGAAAATGGCGCCAAAGTTGCCCTGGAGGGGGGTTTGGCGATAGAGTTGCCGCAAAATCTCCTCGGGGTTGCCATCCCGCTTAATTTCGATCACGACCCGCATCCCATCGCGATCGCTCTCATCGCGAATATCAGCAATGCCCTTGAGCCGCTCCTGATTAACCAAATCCGCCACCTTTTCAATCCAAGCCGCCTTATTCACCTGATAGGGCAACTCGGTGATCACCAAAACTTGCCGATGGCGGCGGCGTTTGTTGCCTCCTTGCAATTCCTCTAAATGGGCCACACCCCGCAGCGGGATGCTGCCGCGCCCCGTCTGGTAGGCTTCCTCAATCCCCACCCTGCCGATAATTTCCCCACCGGTGGGAAAATCAGGGCCAGGAATCAGTTGCCAGAGCTTGCGATCGGGCAAATCGGGATGATCAATGAGGGCAATTAAGCCATCGACAATTTCCCCCAAATTATGGGGCGGCACATTGGTGGCCATGCCCACAGCAATGCCCGTACAGCCATTGAGCAACAAAATCGGCAACTGGGCCGGCAACACCACCGGCTCCTGTTGGGAGTTGTCAAAGTTATTGGCATAGTTAACGGTGGCCTCGCTGATATCGGTGAGCAGGCCATCCTGGGCAATGGCCGCCAGCCGCGTTTCGGTGTAGCGCATCGCCGCCGGAGGATCATTGTCCACGGAGCCAAAATTGCCATGGCCCGCCAAGAGGGGATAACGGGAGGAAAAATCCTGCACCATCCGCACTAGGGCATCGTAAACCGATTGATCGCCGTGGGGATGGTATTTCCCCAACACATCACCGACGACGCGGGCACATTTACGATAGGGGCGATCGGGGGTCAAGCCCAGTTCATGCATGGCGTAAAGAATACGGCGGTGAACGGGCTTTAAGCCGTCGCGCACATCGGGCAAGGCCCGCCCGACGATCACGCTCATGGCATATTCCAGATAAGACCGCTCCATCTCACTGTGGAGTGCAGTGGGGATAATTTTGCCCGTTGCGAGCAGGTCAAGCTGTTTGGCCATGGGTCTGGATTCCTTATAATCGCGTACAGTGGAGGGTGACGGATTTCCCGCTCAATGGGAAGATGAAGGGGGATGTTCGTCTCAATACTTATTCTGTGATCCCGTCACTCCCTCCCGATTGACACCTATGACAACCGTTCTGATTGTAGAAGACGACCCGATCAACTTACGGGTATTTTCCAAAATTCTCACGAAACGTGGTGGTTTGGAAGTTCGTGGCACCGAAGATGTCGAAGAGGTGGTGCGAGCCGCCCAGGGGGGAGAGGTAGACATTATCTTAATGGACGTGTCCCTTTCCCACAGTGTTTATCAAGGAAAAGCCGTAGATGGGTTGAAAATTACCCAAATGCTTAAGGCTGACCCGAAAACAGCCCATTTGCCAATTATTTTGGTGACAGCTCACGCGATGGAAGGCGATCGCGAGAGCTTCCTGAAACAAAGTGGCGCTGATGACTATATCTCGAAACCTGTGGTAGATCATCAGGAGTTTGTCCATAAAATTTTAGATCTACTACCCAAAAAGTAGTTCATTTAAACCAATTATACCACTAGAGAATCGGGCGAAGAGGCAAAACATGACATCCTCAGGTGGCGGACGACGAAGAAGGCGGCGGATGGCCCAGGCAGCGGCGGCTCAACAGGGTCAAGTCATTCCCCCATCGCCACTGACATCGATTACTCCCCTGCCGCCCCGGGATCGCGATCGATCCCCGTTACCGTCCCCATCGTCCCAACCCCCCCCAACGGTGCGAAAGGCGGCGCGACCGCGTCATCTCCATGCGGTTCCCGATCGCCCTTCCCGCCCTCAACCGGCGG
>RECT01000366.1 GCA_007693875.1 Spirulina sp. DLM2.Bin59 | reverse complement strand
CGCTTGGGGAGATTGGGCCGCTGGCTGGGTTGGAGCAATCCTGCTTAGTTAAGTCTGGTCGATGAACCAAGAATCCCCGTCGCTTCAGCGCGGGGAGTGTCAACTTATTTCCCCATAGGCGTTCAATGCGGCTTGTTTAGTTTGTTCTGAAACGATGGGGAAGGTGCTGAGGATGTGGATAAATTCTGCTTCGGTTAAGCTATACAAATGGGCGATGATGCCGTCGAGTTGGGCGCGGAGTTGGGCGCGTTGGGTGGGGTCGGTGATGCTGTTGTGGTGGGAGCCGAGGCCGACGGCGGCGGCGAGTTCGTCATATTCGGGGGTGGTGCAAATCAGTTTGGCGGCGCGATCGACGATTTCGGCAAACCAAGGATCGCCTTCTTGGAGGCGGGGAACAGGGAGTTGGTAAAGAAAAAAGAAGGTTAAATTTGTTGTAACTCGCTGTCTTAATAAATAATCAATGATAAATGAGTTTAAAATACAACAGAAAAATAATTGTGATTTTAAACAAGGTTGATTTTCTGTATTGTAAATAATTGCTGTGGGGATTTTATGATTGCAGCATACACCTTTTGGAAGCATCGTTATAATTGCAGTTCTTTGATCTGTATTACGAGCAATGTCACGAAATCCAAGTTTATACATTTGATAAGCAAGAATTTGATCTGTGTCAGCTTCACCACGTTTGAGAAGCTTAGATCTAACGTCAGATTCATCTAACCAGTATTTCGGCTGTCCCCATTGATGATCGAATTGGTGAATCATTTTACCTTCGTAAAGTGGTAATCGCCCCGGTGCAGGTTCGGTCTTAAACAGGTGGCTATCATTGGTCATGTGAAATTCTGCGGTAAGCTTCAGATTCCATTTGCCCTCAATTTCTTCACCCAAGAGGGGAAATTGCAACATTTTTTGAGCAATCGTGATGTCAATGGGTTGCTTAAATTCCATCACTGACAACGAATCAGGGGAAAGTTGGCGAATTAACGGCACATCTAAAACAATATCGTCAGGAGCCGGAAAATTAGCCAATTCCGCCACATCATGACGCATAAACCGCACGGGAAAAGCTTCAGTTTTTCGCCCTTTTTCAAAACTCAAAATCACAAACTTAAAACGACTATCAACCCCTTCAAAAATCATTTTACGATTTTCAAAACAAAATAGCCCCGTCACCTCGGTTTGAGAAAATAACATTTCCCGTAGTTGCTTGGCTCCCAAATCCGTATAAATCCCACTGGGGATCACAATTCCACATTCTCCACCGGGACGGAGAAGATTAAAGCATTGTTCAATAAATAAACAATAAAGATTAATTTTTCGGGCTACACTTTTACCCCCCATAATGGAGCGCTGATTAAGATACTGTTCAGCCTTTTTAAAAT
Source organism: Spirulina sp. DLM2.Bin59 (assembly GCA_007693875.1). GTDB lineage: Bacteria > Cyanobacteriota > Cyanobacteriia > Cyanobacteriales > Spirulinaceae > Spirulina. The sequence continues at coordinate 11,402 of RECT01000366.1, read as the reverse complement.
ATTGGCTAACGTGCGGAAATTGACTACAATAACTCAACCAAGCTTTTTGAATATCTGGATCTTTGAGAAGCTGATCCCGCTGCTTATTCCAAGCTTTAATATCTAGCTTGTTTTTGCGAATTAAATCATCATATCGCTGAAAAAATTCTTTCTCATCAGTTTGGAAAACTTCCCAAGGCGGATTAGCAATAATCGCATCAAAACCCCCCCGCTCAAAAACCGCATCAAAATGATACCCCCAATGAAACGGCTTCAACGCCGCAATATCCCCCATCGTTAACAACCGCTTAACCGCCTTCCCCTTTAACTGCGCCTCCTCATACTTAATCCCCAACCGCTCACTAAACTCATTCAACAACAACTCATTTAACTTAACCTGAGACTCCCGATTTAACCGCTCAATATGATCCCGCAACTGCAACAACCGAGCCTCCTGCGGCAACTCAGAATCAACCCCCAGAAAAGCATGCTTCTTATACAGATCAACACTGCGATTTTTATCCGCTAAAATTCGCTCATACTCCGAAGCCACCAACGGCTGCAACAAATTCCCCTGCACCACCGTCGGCCCCAACAAATTGATCTGCGTCGGATCCACCCCAAACCGCTTCTGATGACCCCCCAACCGATCAAACCCCTCCCCATCCACCCGAATCAACCCAATCAACGAATTCCCCGCCATAATATTAAAATCCACATTCGGCAACGGCTCCAAATCCTCCACCCGTTTCGCCGCAGCCACCAACGCCAAAAATAACCGCAACTTCGCAATCTCCGTCGCCTCCTCCATAATATCCACACCATAGAGATTATCCGTAATAATCCGCTTCTTAATGTAATAGGCCAAAGAAGGATGTAGCCTCGCCCCCCGTAACCATTCCGCAATCTCCACCCGATCCCCAAACTGATCCGATCGCGCCACCACCCCCTCATAAATCCCGATCAACGTCTTCATCGCCGCCACCAAAAACGCCCCCGACCCACAAGCCGGATCCAACAACGTTAACTGCGGCAAAATTCGCCCCAACAACGCCCCACACAACACCCCATCCAACCCCGCCAATAACTCATCCAAACTGTTAAACGTATAACCCAAACCATTCGCACGATCTAAAACTAACTTATTGATCGTGCGATCGCACAAATATTCCGTAATCTCCGGCCGCGTATAATACGCCCCAAACTCCTTCTGATTAATATACTTCTCAAAAATATACCCCAACACATCCGGGTTAATCTCATTAGAATCCTTATCCGGGCGATCATCTAAATGCCAAGAATACCCCGTAAACACCCGCAAAATCTCACTAAAAATCCCATTCTTAATCCGAATCTCCGGATATTGCTGCTCAATGCTATGGCGCAAAAATAACCCCCCATTTAAATAACAAATCTCACCCAAACGCCCCCGCACCAAAAGATCACGCTCATACTCCGGTTGAGCAAACCCCACAAAAAATAAATCCTTCAAAAACTCATAAAAACTCTCCCCCACCGCCTCACAACCCTTCAACTTATTTTGCAAATACAACACATCCCCCCGATCCAGGAAATAACGCCGCTGCAAAAAATACACAAACATCAACCGATTCAACAACACCGACGCATACCAACGGCGATCGCCCTCCCCCTCAATCCCCTCAATCTCCACACAAAGCCGCTGATGTAACCCCTCAAAATCCCGAAAAAACTGCTTCGTAACCTGCTCAACATCAAAACCCCGCTTCACCTTCCCCACCACATCCACATGAGTTAACCCATCCTCCTCCGCAAAACTAACCCCCAACGCCTCCAACTTTTGCAACAAAGCCTCTGGATTTTGCTTCACCCGATAGGCGTGCGATCGCACCCGCGCCGCCTTCCCCGCCTCCGGCTTCAACCACATCCAAACCTGCTCCGTCCTCCCCTCATCCCCAAAAACCAACAAATGGGACTTACTATACCCCGTCAAGAGGCGATCCAACTTCACCCGCACCGCCCGCACCGGCATCACCGCCACAAAACACTGATAAACCAAAAAACTACGCTTCTGGGCGATCGCCACCACCTCAAAATCTTCACCCTCCACCTCAAACGGCAACCTCACCCGCTCCGCCACATCCCAGCCCAACTCCTCAATAAACAAAGACTCAAAATCAAACGCTTCAAGATAAGTCCGGGCCACTTGACGATTAAGCATGGGATAAACCTCAGAAGAACAATGCGCAAAACCTTAAAAAATAACCTGTAGGGTGGGCATCGCCCACCTTACCTTGTGGTGCTAACTTTATTTAAATTTGAAACCCTCGATGTAGGGGCGAAAAACTTTTCGCCCTCTTTACGTCTGAGGGAGTGGAATTTCATCCCCACATTCCCAAGCCGTCTCAATCCAAGCAACCTTAGCCTCTTGAATATTGGCCACCGCTTCCTCAAGGGTATCACCTTGGGAAAGACACCCAGGTAAATCAGCCAACATCACTGTATAACCACCATCAGCTTCAGGATAAAGCGTGATGGGATATTTTAAATTGATATAATCAGCTAAAGTTTCAGGTTTGATTTGTGTTTTCATGGCTCTATTTTTTAGCTCTTCTAGATTTGTGATTCAAATAATTTAATACATTGCTTGGATTTTCTGGTTACTAAAAGCCTGGAAAATTCGCATTATTTGCTTTTTTATAACCTTAAATCGTGAAGACCCCCTATTTTTCTAAATTGAGTAACTTTATGATGTTTTGGACATATACACGTTTCACCCTTTGCCCTCCCTTTTTCGGGATAGTGATTTTCAGTCCTTCTGTATTACGAAAAATATGGTGGCTTCCATTGGAGCGTTTTTCTTCAAATCCGAAAGATTTCAAAAGATACTGGACATCATCAAATCGTACATCAACTGGATCTCTTAGGATTTTTTTGATTAGCTTTTCTCGTTTAGTCATAAAGTTTTTAAAAATAAAAAATTAAATCAATTAAGTTCATTATAACATGGATTATGTCGCACGTCATGGCTGTGATTTATAGCACTAAATAGAATCATAAGCACAACTTAATTCATCTTGTACCATGGCTCTGCTATGGCAAATGTCTGGATTTATTGAAATACGCTTTAATCGTGACTTATTCATTAATTTTAACTCCAAAATAAACCTGATCACTAATCCAAAGCATCGGGAAAGTTAGGATCTAGCAATTGCTCCAAAGTATAGATCGGTTCAGCCGGTAAATCACGATAATTTAACGGCGTTTCCTTCACCACTAAATCTAACCCAGATTCATGGGCTTCGATCATCGCCTCTCCTAAATAAGCCTTTAGACTGGGATGCTGATCGATCAGCCTTTGAGCCGCCCGCCGTTGCTCCCGAATTGTCGCCCACCAACTTTTACTACGCTTTTCCGGTTGATAATCCCACTTCAGTAAATGCCCCACCAAAATCCCTAAACGATGCTCCAACTCACGACGTTGCTGCTTACCCAAAGATTCAATCTCCTCCACTAAATTAACAATATCAAGCCGCTCAAAATCGCCAACTTTTAGTAACTTACACTGCTCCAACGTCCAAGCATAAAAATCCCTTTCATAAAGACTAGATTCCATCACAATCCCCCTTAACATTGACTCCGAAACAAACCCATCGAACATAAAATCTGCGTCACCTCCTGCTGATCCTCCGGATTCACCACACATAACCCATCATTCTCCTTCAGAAAAACCACCAAATGCACCAAATCTTCATCCCGCATCCCTGATTTTAACGCCCGATTCAAACGGGCGATCGCATCCTGTTTTAAAGGATACTCATGGATCTCCTCAATGGCCCGCCCCAAAACTTCCCACTCCCGCCCAGTAGCCAACAGCGGCCATTTTTCCTGGATTTCCTGACTGTAAGCCATCAAACGCTCATAGGTACGACTGGCAGCACTGCGCTTATTCCCCAACGCTCCCCCGACCCTTTTCCCCTGCTCCGCAATCTGCTCCATCCCAAGGGCCACTAAATCATGGTGCTGGGGATGACGGGCGATCGCCTCCGTTGCCAAACTACACCGCGCCATCCGCAAAATCCGCATTTGGGATTGCGTCACACTCTTGCCTGCCCCATCCACCCAAGCCAACGCATCCGTACCCCCCTGCGTCCGCACATACAATAAAACCCCCTCCGGATTCCCCGCCGTCGGCTCATGGTCACGGGTAGCATAAACCACTGGCGGTAACTTTTCGATGATCCCCTTCAGCGTTGGGTTAGCCTCAATGGCACTCTGCCAAATCTGCAACGCCTCCGAGGTTAAATCCACTTCCCCCTCATCCACCTCATCCAACACCCCCGAACGCTCATGATAGAGATTCAACAACAGTTCACGGGTTTGCTCATCCTCAAAAAAGGCTTCATCGGTTCCCACCACCTCCTGATTTTCCTGAAGGCGATCGCGCAACCGGCCCCGCAAATTAATCAACCGCTCCACCCCCGCCGCCGGTAAAAATGAATAACAAAGAATCTCCGGGGCCTGCTGACCAATGCGATCGACCCGCCCCGCCCGCTGAATCAACCGAATAATTGCCCAGGGTAAATCGTAATTGACAATCACCGCACAATCTTGCAGGTTTTGCCCCTCACTTAAAACATCCGTACTCACCAAAACCCGTAACTCCTCCCCAGGGGCGATCGCTTTGCCATTACTCACCGGACTAAACCGCCAAGCCAGGGCCGTGGGATCGGCGGCTTGCCCCGTGGCTAAACCCACCCGCTCAATCCCCTGATCCCCTAAAGCTTGGGCCAGATACCGGGCCGTATCAGCAAATTGGGTGAAAATTAGCACCTTCTCGCGGGGATGTTGCCCTTGGAGGAGTTGCAACAGCGCCGTTAGTTTGCTGTCCTGGGCAGGATGCCAAGGGCTGGCCAATTGCAAAACCCCTAAGAGGGCTTGGGCATCGGCTTGGAGGTTGGCCCCTAACTGGGGATGGAAAAGATCGGCGCGAATCCATTTAAAGCGACGGTGATATTGGTTTTGATATTGCCTGTAAATTTCGCCGGCCCGTTGCTGAAAATCCCCCTGAGGATCGATGTTTTCCTCATCGGCTGCCGCATCCTCGGCAGTTTCCCAATCCTCACTGAGTAAGGATTCCTGATCCTCATCCCCCACCGCATCCAAAAGCGTTGCGTCCTGCGTACCGATGGGGAGGGGGAGATGATGGGCGATCGCATACAAATAGACATGATTGCGGAGAATATGCCGCTCAATGGATTGGAGAAACGCCGCGCCACTGCTTTCTAACCGTTTGAATAAATTGGTGCGGCAAAACCCCATGAGCCGCTGCCCCGCATGGGAGAGATCCGCCAGGAGTTTTTCCTCTTCAGGATTGGCAACGGTGGTGGGTTGGGGATGAATATAACGCCCCAAACCGTAGCGGGGTAAATGGAGGGCATTGATCACATCAACAACGCGATCGCCATAGAGCCGGGCATAGGGATCCCTCGCTGGATCGCCAATGGTAAAGGCCACAGTCCGGGGGCGACGGAGGGGAAAATAAAACCGCTCCCCATGGGCAAACTCCAGATAATACCGTCCCCCCTCCTCCTGTGCATAGGTATTTTTAATAAAGCTACGGGTACGCCGCACCATGTAGCGACTCATCAACTGCTGCCAATCTTCCGGATAGGGACTATGCTCAAAGGCCAGGAGCGATCGCACCGGGCTAGCACTGTGGTGGCGACGAAACTGCATTTCTCCCCCCAAACTGTGAAGATAGGCATCGGGCTTCAGGGCTAAATCCTGATCCGGGCGCAAAAATAAGCGCAATTGAGCCGAGAGATCGAGATAGGTTTTGTTGTAGGGGGTAGCGGTGAGCAAAATACACCGGCCCCCACTTTGCTCGATGTATTCTTTAATGGCTTGATAGCGTTTCCCCTCTCGATTGCGTAGGTTGTGGCTTTCATCAATCACCACTAACCGAAACCGGGCGGGAATATTGGGTAAGTCCTGAACAACACGACTCATCGGTAAAACCTTCCCCCGCAGGCCGTAGCGATCAATATACCCCTGCCACATTTTGGCCAAATTCTTAGGGCAAATAATCAGCGTACTCGTGCCATATTCCTCCTCACAAACATGGGCTAAGGCCGTCCCCACCAAAGTTTTACCCAACCCCACCACATCGCCAATCATCACCCCGTTGCCCTTCTTGATTTTTTGGGCGGCAATTTTGACCGCCGCCTCTTGGAAGGGGAGCAGGCCAAAACTAGCGGGAACTTGATATTGGCCCAACCCATCCCGCGCTTCTTGGGAAAGGTGATAGGCCATTTTTAAATAAATGTAATAGGGTTTGAGGGATTGGCCCGCCCAACTGGTTGCGATGATCGCCGCCAATTCTTCGGTAATATCGAGGCAAAATTGATCCTCCCATCGGGATTGAAACCAGGCTTGCAGTTTTTGGGTATCATCGGCATCCACCACTTCCACATTCAATTCTCCCTGAGCTTTCAAACCGGAAAAGGTTAAATTGCTGCTGCCTACATAGCTAATGATTGGCGTAGCGCGATCGCGCCGATAGATTAAATAGAGCTTGGCATGGAGGGGATGGCGTAGATAGAGCTTCACCCGGAGTTTTTGGCTGAGGAGGTGCGATCGCAATCGCCGTAACCCCTCCTCATCCGCCACTGTGGGCGCACCATAGGTCAACTGTTGGCGAAATTCTTCCGCCATCAAGGTTTGCAGGCGTTTGGCTTGGGCGCGATCCATGCGATCGGACTTGTTGCTCGGGGCCAGGTGTTGGCGGAGTTCCTCCTTGGGTAGGCGGTACATCCCCACCAACAGACGGCAAGCCTGACCCTCGCCCCCCTGAAATTGCTCAATCTCCTGGTCAATTTCTCGCCAACCTCGCAAATTAAAATAACCCACACAAAAATCAGCACGGTAGGCTTCTTTGAGATAGGCTTGCAACTCTGGGACAAGGGGCTGTTGGAGGTTGTCATAAATCCTAGACATCGGTGCGTAACTCCTCAATGATTGGCGCGAAAATTTTCTTAAACCCCCCTTTTTTTACGCCGAAGGCGCATCCCCGAAGGGGCTTAGGGGGGGCAGGGGGGGATCTCGCTCCGCCCTAGTCGGTATGATCCCCCCGGCTACGCCGACCCCCTTAATAAGGGGGTTTCAATGCAATCCATTTGTGTATACACAGGTATCGTTTTTGGGGCGTTTAAGGGGTTAAATTTGCCATTTTTTGCAAGACTAAATGGGAGAGGGTGGGTAAAATTTCCCGGTTTTGACTGTTGAGGCGGCCTTCGGTGAACACCACTAACAGATAGGGCTGGGCATAGGGCACTTCAATATAGGCGGCATCGTGGCGGACGCGGGAAGTCCAGCCCGCCTTAGACCAGAGTTTGGCTTGACTGGGTAGCCCTTCCCCTAAGAAGCCCATCACCTGATTTTCTTCCCCTGGGGGTAGCTCCACGGGTTGGAGCGATCGCCGCAACAGTTGCATCATCGTTTTAGAGCGATCGCGGGATACCGCCACCCCACCGATAATGCCATGGAGGAGACGGGCGATCGCATCGGTGGTGAGCATATTGCGATTTTCCAAGGCCTCCCCCACAAACTGCCGTTCTCGCCCATAGGGGCCATCCCCCCAAGGCTTTTGATTGACATTCACCCCCTGCAATTCCTGCCAGCCGAGGGCTTGATAGTAGCGGTTGACGATGTTGCGCTGATGGGCCCAGGTTTGCAACAGTTGGGGGGGCAATTCGGGGCCGCTGGTGGTGCCGCTCAATACATCTAAAACTAAACTGGTGGCATCGTTGCTAGAGTCGCGGATCATGTCTGCAATGGCGCGATCGAGTTCGGGGGAACCCTGCACCATCTCCGTTTCTAGCCATTCATGGATCGCCACTAAGTAGAATAATTTCACCACACTGGCGGGATAGATCCGCTCCACGCCCCGATAACTAAAGCCCCGCACGGGATATTGCCAAAACTCCGCCGCTGAGATCGCCCCGCCGGTATTGACAATCACCGGGTCGTCATAGACGATCCAGGTCAGGGCAATTTGATTGCGGGCCAGCCCAGGAAACTTAGCCCACACCGCTTCTAACAGGTCGTGACCCTGTTGCTCTAGGGTCGGGTCTTTTTGAAAAAACAGCATGAAATTGTTTGAATGATGCCAACTTCTCCCCATTTTCCCCCCTCTCCCTCTGGGGAGTACCGTTGTCTGGAAAATCTTAACCTCTACACCGCTGCAGCCTGTCAGGGTTTGGCTACTCAGGCCGCAGCGGGCCGACAGTTGCGGTTACTGGCCTTGACAGAAACGGCGGTACAGGTGCAACTCTGTGAGGATGACTATCAGGCTTGGTTAACGTTGGCAGATGGCGCGAAACTTACCCCGGCGGCTGAACCCTACGCGGCCCAACGGTTAACCCGGGGGGAAATTGTTGAGCGGATCGGGGGGGCGATCGCCTTCACCCATGCCGCCATGGCCCAGCCCCATTGCTACCTTTGGGGGGGAGCGGTGGCCCCCAATTATGACTGTTCGGGATTGATGCAAGCGGCCTTTGCTTCGGTGGGGGTATGGTTGCCGAGGGATTCCTATCAGCAGGGGGCGTTTACCGAGGCGATTAGCGATCGCGATCTCCAAGCCGGGGATCTGATTTTCTTCCAAGAACCCGGCAAACCGAGGATTTCCCATGTGGCCCTCTATCTCGGCGGGGGCGATTACCTCCACAGTTCCGGCATTGAGCGGGGCCGCAACGGTATCGGCATCGACCCCTACAGCCCCGATGGCAGCAAGATCGGGGCCCGTTACTATCCCCTGCGCCACAGTGCCGGGCGGATCACCCGCAGCTATTGCCCTGGGGATGGTTGGGAAATTAATTCCCGACCGAAATAGGGCTGGAGGGCGGCGGGAATTTTAACTGTGCCATCAGGCTGTTGATAGTTTTCCAATAAAGCCGCCATCGTGCGCCCCACCGCCAAACCGGAACCATTGAGAGTGTGGACAAAATCCGTCCCCTTCTGCCCTTGGGTTTTAAAGCGAATGCTGCCCCGGCGGGCTTGAAAGTCGGTGCAGTTGGAGCAACTGGAAATTTCCCGGTAGGTATTCGCAGAAGGCATCCACACTTCGAGATCAAAGCAGCGGCTGGCACTAAACCCGAGATCCCCCGTGCAGAGTTCGAGCACCCGATAGGGCAGTTCGAGGGCTTCTAAAATGGCGGTGGCGTTCCCGACCATGGTTTGCAATTCCTGCTCGGAGGTGTCGGGATGGACAAGCTTAACCATTTCCACTTTATTAAATTGGTGGAGGCGAATTAATCCCCGCGTATCTTTGCCATAGCTCCCGGCTTCGCGGCGAAAACAGGGGGTATAGGCGCAGTGGTAAATGGGCAGTTCGCCAATATCGAGGACTTCATCGCGGTAAAGGTTGGTGAGGGGGACTTCGGCGGTGGGGGTGAGCCAGAGGTCATCCTCGCCACAGCGGAAGCTTTCCTCGGCAAACTTGGGCAGTTGGCCGGTGCTGGTGAGGCTGGTGCTGTTGATCAGCATTGGGGGCATGACTTCGAGATAACCGGCGGCGGTTTGGCGATCGAGCATGAAGTTAATTAAGGCCCGTTCGAGGGCGGCCCCTGCGCCGATCAGGTTGACGAAACGGCTTTGAGCCACTTTCACCGCCCGTTTAAATTCTAAAATCCCTAAATTTTCGCCAATTTCCCAATGGGGGCGGGGGTTTTCCAAGGGGGGTTTAAGAGCATCGCCCCAGCGGGCCACTTCGACGTTTTCGGTTTCGTTGGCTCCGATGGGGGTGCGATCGCTCGGCAGGTTGGGGAGGGAAAGCAGGATGGTTTCGATTTGGGCCTTGATCGCTTTTTCCTGGGGATCCAGTTTGGCCAGTTCGGCTTTAATGGCACTGCCCTCGGTTTTGATCTGCTCAATTTCGGGGCCTTTGGGGTCTACCCCGCTCTGGATTTTTTCCTTAATCCGTTTGGCGGTGCTGTTGCCTTGGGCTTGGAGGTTGGTGCGGGTGGTTTGCAGATCGCGCTGTTGTTGATCCAACTGGAGGAGGGCAGCGATCGCATAGTCCCCGCTGCGACGGTTGAGGCGGTCTTGGACAAAATCCGGGTTTTCGCGAATCTGTTTGAGGTCGAGCATGGTAATCGGGAGCTTTAAGCTTTCTCATTTTAGCGGGCGATCGCCCCCCCCCATTCCTTAACATTGCCGTTGTAGACTGCTCCCTGATCTCGCCTCATGGCATAACATGGGGGATGTAGCAAGTTGCCCCTAGCCGCAAACTCATCAATGCGATCGCCATCTGAATCCAACATGATGCCCAAAAAGATTCCGCTGCACTTCATCCTCACCTTGCAATTTGTGCTTCAGGTTTTGGGCATTGTGGGATTGGTGGGGTATTTTTCCTATCGCAGTGGTTCCGCTGCGGTTGGGGACATTGCCCATCGCTTAATGACAGAAACGGGCGATCGCATTATTGATAATTTTAACCATTACCTCGAAATTCCCCATCGCATCAACAAAAGTAACATTAATGCCCTCGAATCCGGGACGATTACACCGAAGGATCTCGATCAACTCCATCGCTATTTAATTTTAACCAAACAAAAATATCCCGAAGTCAGCACTTTATTATGGGGCAGCCCGCAGGGAGATTTTTTATACGTTCATCTAATGACTCCCACGGAAATCCGGATTGGTTCCCCGACAATCCAGACTGACCTACCGTTTTTAGGAGCGGGACATTCTGATCCACAAGATCCCACGCGCTTCCATAGTTACAGAATTACGCCAGAGGGTGAATTGGGGGAATACCTACAAACCGTAGAGAATATACCAATACAGCAACGCCCCTGGTATCGTCAAGCCATCCAAGCGGGCAAACCCGCTTGGAGCCAACCGTTTCAATTGGGAATCACAAATCAACTCACGATTAATGCCGCTGCTCCCGTTTACAATCAGCAGCAAAATTTACTGGGGGTTTTTGGTGTAAATATTACCCTTGAACGTCTTGACAAATTTTTAGCGACGCTCTCGATCAGTGAACACAGTGAAATTTTTATTATTGAACGCAATGGCTTGATGATTGCTAATTCTGTGGGGGAAGACTCTTTTACAGTTTCTTTACCTGTTTCTGAAGGCAATGCAAACCCAGGTCGGGGGAAATTTGAGCGGCGATCTGTCTTGGAGAGCGATCACCCCATCCTCCGGGAAGCAGCCCAGGCACTGCAAACCCAATTGGGAAATTTTGCCACCATTGAAAAGCCTCAAAACTTAACCTTTACAACCAACAATGCCGCCTTGACTAAGGCCTTGGGGCGTTTTTACTATCTGCGGGTGATTCCCTATCAGGATGCCCACGGTTTAGATTGGCTGATTGTGGCCGTTGTCCCTGAATCCGACTTTATGGGGGCAATTTATGCCAACTTGCGCCGCAC
>RECT01000190.1 GCA_007693875.1 Spirulina sp. DLM2.Bin59 | reverse complement strand
CAAGCCATTCCCTCCCCCAATGTTGTCCAGATGAATCAGTTGCTCAACCCAGAAACGGCGATGATTCACTGGCAGATCAGCCCCGCCAGGATCACCACGTTTATCCTCCTCCAGGATCAACCCCCAATCATCCTTGCGGGTCACTATGAACAGCGCCTCCAGTGGCAACGCTGGTGGGAACGGTGGTCAAAACAGTGGGAGAACCATCGTCAGCGCAGCGGCAACCCCGAAGAAAATCAACAATGGTTTAACGAACTTTGGCCCCAACTGGCGGAATTAGCGGCCCTGTTGGATGTTGGGGAAATCTTCAACAAATTGCCGCCTGAGATTGCCCAGGTGATTCTAGTTCCTCACCAAGAGTTACATCTCCTGCCGCTCCATTTGGTCATTAACCACCCCCAATTTGACCATTCGCCCTACAGAATTACCTATTTACCCTCGGCGCAAATGGGTCTGAATTTAGTAGATCCAGATCACGGCCCGGAGAACAGTGTTGACTTGCCATTGCTAACGGTGGCCGGAACCGGCAGTGATTTGGGGGGAGTGGATCTAGAGGTGACGGTGGTGCAGCAATATTTTGCCGGCCGTCATTTGGAACCGGGGGAAGCCACCCGTGGTCAACTGTTGGCTGCCCTTGAAGAGTCGGTGCAGATCTTCCATTTTGCGGGGGAAAGTTTTTGGGATGGTACCTTAGCCCCGGAGAGTGGGTTGAAGCTAGGGGATGGGACAGTTTTATCCCTGGGGGATCTCCAGGGATTAACAACGCGGGTTCCGGCTTTGGTCTGTTTACCGGGCCATAGCCTCCATTTCCCGCCGGATTTTGAACTTGAGTTGGAAGGGCTGGCAATCCCCACATTTTTCCTCAAACGGGGAACAATGGATGTGGTGGTTAGCCTGTGGCCGGGAACACCAGGGGCGACGATGCTGTTAATGGGACGTTTTTACCAAGCTTTGGAGCAATCAACGACTCCGGCGATCGCCCTCCACCAAGCCCAGCACTGGCTCAAAACCCTCACCTATGGGGAACTGCTCCAACATTACAATCAACTGCTGAGTCATCTTGAGGATGCCTCCCCTCGCTGTTTAGAGCAACTCAAACTCACCCGGGATTTGACCCAAGAAAAAGCCCAACGCCAAGGGGAAGCGGTCTGTCCCTACGAACATCCCTACTATTGGGGCGGATTTATCCTCTTGGGCTTGCCCTATTAAGATAGAGACAGTACAGTGATTTTCCCACCAAAACCATGGCAGAGTGGAACTATGAAACGGCGATCGCCCAAGTGGAGGCGATTATTCAGCAGTTAGAAACCGGCAATCTCCCCCTCGAAGCCGTCTTTACCCAGTTTGAGGTGGCAACGGAACAGTTGCAAGCCTGTGAAGCCTTTCTGCAAGCGGGGCAGGAACGGATGACCCTGGCGGTTGAAACCCTAGACCCAGGATCTCAACCAGACAGTTAATCCACTGGAATCCCTGGGCAAAGCATCGGGATTCCCTTGTTAATCTAGAGAAAATCTTTTGGTGCTGTTGGAGTGTTTAACGGGGGCTGTGGCCCTCATCCTGGCTGTTTAGATTTGATAATCCCTATACCCCTTGTAAACGCGATGTTTAATCCGTTCAAAACCACCGCCGCTGCCTGCCTAGCAACCCTTTGCACCGTCACTGCCATAGGATTTGAGGCCCTCGCCCAAAATCGATCCACCTTTACCACCACACCCACCTCCAGGGAAAGCTCCGTTTATGACAGCGCCCGTGAGGATTTGCCCCCCAACCTGTATATGCTCTATCGGATTGTGGAGCGCATTGCCCGGGCCAATGGCTTAACCAATCACCCTTGGCGGGTCGTTGTTGCCGATGACACCCTGATTAATGCCTATGCCACAGAGGTGAATTTGGTGATTGTCCATTTCGGACTTTTGGATCAAATGGCCGGTGATATTTCTGCCCTGGCCTGCGTCGTTGGCCATGAAATGGCCCACCACACCGAACGCCACATCGCCATCCGTACCTCCCGCGTTGCCGATTGGCAGGAAGAGGCCCGCAGTGGCAACAGTCGTGAATTTCAACAACGGCTCGCCAAGCTCGCCCGTGAACATGAGGAAGAGGCGGATGCCATCGGCTATAAATATTCCGTGACCGCTGGCTTTGATCCCTCCGGTTGCCTCCGGGGTTTAGAAATGCTGTCCCGTTTACCGGGAACCATGCGCGACAGTTCCACCCACCCCTCTGTTCCCCGCCGCATTGAGGCTATTCAAGCTCTGATGGATGCCACCCCTCCGGAGGTGTTGCGCTCCCGTGGCCACCTGGGCCTCACCACCTCTGAGCCTCTCTCCTACGAAATGATTGAGGATAAAGAGTGGCTGCGGATTAACTCAGCACGGGGGGGAAGTTTTGTGGAGGATTGGAATCGCCTTTTCCCCAATGACATCATTGATCCCGACTTCACCCCCCCGGCAACGCCGGAGGCTTCTTCAACCCCGGAAACGGAGGAATGAAAATCCTCCAGATTATTCCGGCCATTTCCCCGGTTTATGGTGGCCCGAGTCAGATGGTGCGGGGCCTCTCCGCCGCCTTGGCGGCCCAGGGGGTGAGGGTGGAAATTCTCACCACTGATGCTAATGGGGATGTGGGACAACCGCCCTTGGCTGTGCCGCTCAATTGTTTAGTGCCAGAGCAGGGCTATGGGGTGCGGTATTTTCCCTGCTCTCCCTTCCGTCGCTATAAATTTTCATTGCCCTTGCTGTGGTGGTTGGCCCGCCATGGCCATGAATACGATTTAGCTCACATCCATGCGTTGTTTTCCCCGGTGACTACGGCGGCGGCGACGATCGCCCGTTGGCGAGGCTTACCTTACATTTTGCGGCCCTTGGGAACGTTGGATCCTCAAGATTTGCGCAAAAAACAGCGGCTCAAGGCGCTCTATGGGCAAATCCTGGAGCGGCCCAATTTGGCGGCGGCGGCGGCGGTGCATTTCACGAGCACGACGGAGGCAGCGACGGCCCACCGCTACGGGGTAGAAACTGAGGATCTGGTAATTCCCTTGGGGGTGGATCTGCCGGATTTGCCGGTGCGGGGTTTGGCTCGTCAGCGGTGGGGGATTGGGGGCGATCGCCTCCTGGTGTTGTATATGTCCCGTCTGGATCGAAAAAAGGGGATTGAATTGTTGCTGACGGCTTTGGAGGCGATCATCGCCGCTGGGTTGCCCATTCATTTTGTCTTGGCGGGTTCCAATAGCCAAGATCCCGGCTATGAGGCGGAGTTAGCGGCGAAAATTGCTGGATCGGTGTTGGCGGATGCCACGACGATCGCTGGGTTTGTGGCGGGGGCGGATAAGTTAGCCCTGCTACGGGATGCGGATCTGTTTGTGTTGCCTTCCTATTATGAAAATTTTGGTATTGCGGTGGCGGAAGCGATGGCGGCGGGCATGCCGGTGGTGATTTCGGAAGGGGTGGATTTATGGCCGGCGGTGGCCGCAGCCGAGGCGGGTTGGGTGATGCCGCCGGAGGTGGAACCCTTGACGGCGGCATTGCAAACCGCATTAAGCGATCCTTCAGAACGCCGACGGCGGGGAGAAAATGCCTTGAATTTGGTGCGATCGCAGTACAGTTGGGGGGCGATCGCCTCCCAGATGCACCAAACCTACCGCCAATTCCGTCGGCAACCTAGGGCATAAAATCCCTCAACATTTGGTACAACAGAGAAACTCAAATGTTTCCCCCTTGCTATGCCTGCTCAATTGCGTGTCCTTGCCAATACGGTGTTTAAACTTTCTGTCCAAGAGTCCTCGGTTTTACCCACCGATGCTAAGGTTCCCGTCTATCAGGGGCAAGAATTCGCGATCGCCACCTACAGCCCTGCTGAAAATGCCCACATTCAATTGGTGTTTAGCCGTTCCCCCTTTCCCAGCCATCCCAATGCCTTGCAATGGTTCGCCTTTAAGGGTCATGTGGAATTAATTGATGGGGAGCGGATCATGCCACCGCCCCAGCATCCTCAATCCTGGAGCCATTAGTTGATGGGGCAATCGGTGGGGATTCTGTCCTCCGGGGCCAGATCTGGCCAGACAATCCGTTTAAAATGGGATCGGTATTAGCACGAGTATTTTTTGATGGAGCAGACCGAAATTACTGCATTGGGTCAATCCCTCCGGCAAATTGACCAAACGCTTTTAAACCGGGAGGGGGCCAGTGGGGTAGAGCGCATCTGGTATCAAGGGGGCGAACCCTATTTTGATTTATTTGTGGAAGTGAGTAATGGCCACATTGAATGGTTTCAGATGACGCTGCGGGGGCGATCGCTCTCCTGGTATCACCAAGGCGATCGCTGGCAAACGGGAACCACCAACGAACTGCGCACCGATGATGTGGCCTTTTACCCGGCGAGCAAAATCATTGAAAGTGATCAGCGCACGGATCTACCCTTCTTTCAGTTGGTTGAAGCGATCCTGGCTACCCGCGCCGGGGATCCCATTTTTGATCAGATTCTCTCCCTCTTCCACGCCCGCGTTTAGGCTAGGGAGGGGGGCGGCCATCGCCCACCCATCGCGCCGCAGGATCAACACCACCGCCGCCCCACCAAAACAGATGACGCTTTCCAGTCCCAAGGTTGCCAGTTCTAACCAACCCCAATGGGGATGAGCCTGCCACAGGGCCCCGGTGCGCACACCACTGAAGGCCCACACCACCCCCTGCCACAGGTGGGGATTGCGATCGCCCCGGACGGTGTAGCGATAGGCCACGCCAAAGAGAAAGCCGGTTCCGAGGGCGATGGCCAGCGTTAGCCCGGTTAAATCATGGCCGGGCAGCGGGGGCAGGGGCAGTTTTCCCCAGAGCAACAACAGGCAAACATTGAGCAATCCGTACACCATGGCCCCGATCAGGCCGGCGAGGATAGAGGCTTGGCGGTCTTGGGGTTGTGGCATCAGGCTATACTTTTGAAAAGACTTAAAATACCCTGTTCACCATATCACAGGGGTTTGTGGCATTCCATCCTCCCCTGATCTAATCCACCATGCCGATCACCCCCTCGCAGTTGAGTCGCTGGAAACAGCAACATCGCCCCATCGTTAGCCTCACCGCTTGGGATTATGCGATCGCCCGTCTGTTGGATCAAGCTGGCGTGGATTTGATTCTCGTCGGGGATTCCCTGGCCATGGTGGCCCTAGGGCATCGCAATACCCTGCCGGTGGATTTGGATGTGATGATCCACCATGCCGCCGCTGTCTGTCGAGGGGTTGAGCAGGCGTTAGTGGTGTGTGACCTGCCCTTTTTGAGCTATCAAGTCAGTATTCCCGAGGCGATCGCCGCTGCGGGCCGCGTCCTCAAAGAAACCCCCGTGCAGGCGGTGAAACTGGAAGGGGGTAGCCCCGCCATCGTGGAAACCATCCACCGCCTCACCAGTTTAGGGATTCCGGTGTTGGGCCATGTGGGCCTCACCCCCCAATCCGTCCATCAGTTGGGCTATCGCCAGCAGGGGCAAACCGAGCCTGAAGCGGATCGCATTTTTCAAGAAGCCCTGACGATTGCCGAGGCCGGAGCATTCGCCATTGTCCTGGAACATATCCCTGCTCCACTGGCCCGTAAAATTACCCAAAAGCTCCCCATTCCCACCATCGGCATCGGAGCCGGCCCCGACTGTGATGGTCAAGTCCTCGTTACAGCGGATTTATTGGGTCTATCGGCAAAAACCCCGCCCTTTGCGCCGGTTTATCTCAATTTGGGGGCACAAATCACCACCGCTGTCCAATCCTTTGGCGAGGATGTGCGTCGGGGTAAATTTCCTTAGATCCCCTCTGGCAATGCCCTGAAACACCCCGACCTGGGTGGAGATCCACCGGGTTAACCAGACCTGAGTCTGGCAAAGGCCAAGTCTAACCATCGCAAAAAGGACATTCTGCATATATTCTAGAATACAATCAAGCCGGGTTCTCCTGTGGGCAGACGAAGACGTCTGACCTACCGACAGCGTGCTTCTATCTCAAGACTGAGATTTTGATCAGGGAATGAAAACATGACAGGACGCAGAGTATTAATTTTTGTCGTATTGGTATTGTGTGCCATGGCGGCGGTTTTACTGGTCACCAATGGGATTGGTAATGTTACCGGCCCAATTTTGATCAGTATTGTGCTGGTTGCTGTCACGGTGATCATTTCTGTGGGGTCAACCACAGATTTTTATAGCGATTTAGTGGATGGGTTCCGCAATGACGCGATTCTCAAAAAACCCGCTTGCCGGTTTTACCTCTACGGTCGTGGCGGTAGTGGCAAAACCACACTGATTAAAAGCTGGTTGGGGGGGGATGTGCGACCAGAGCAGTCCACCAAGTATTTTTCCTTCTATGCCTCAGAGCATTATGTGGATCTAGAAACAAAACGCAAGTGCCATGTGATCATTTCCGATTATCAGGGTCAATCCCCCTCCCAAAATACCCTCAATGCTGCATCGAAGGTGATCGGTGATCCGGGGAAACGGTTGGTGACGGGGGTGTTTTTTCTCGTCGATATTGCCCCTCGCATTGAGCGCAACAATCAACCGCTTAATACGGAAGAACTGATTGAATGGCTTTCCACCGACACCGAGAATAAGATCCGCAAACGGGTGGAGCAGCACATGGAGTACATTGTGCCGGCAATGCTGGAAATTATTTTCGCCACGGTCTATGGCGAAAATCTCCTCAATGTGACACTGATTATCAATAAGATTGACTTACTGGAAAAAATGGTGTCCATGGGCTGCTTGCCAGGGGTGAGCTTGGCCAATGTGGATGAATATGCCCGCAATCTGTTCAAGCGCATTGAAAATAATATTCGGGAAGCCTGCGATCGCATCACCAAGCCCGACCACAACATTGAGTTTCATGTTTCGATCGTCAGTGCCGCCACAGGAACCTGCGTGGCGAAAACCTTTAATACAGTCATTCGCCGCTATGCCAATCCCGCCATCAACACCGCCCCCACCAAAACCAAAGAACGCCGCAAAACCAAGCGTTAGGGTTATCCCTCCCCCTGTGGGGCCCACAGACTCGCTACAATCAAGCCAAAGTATTAAAACGACAAGATGATCCCTACCGTTATTGAATCCTCCGGCCGTGGCGATCGCGCCTTTGATATCTATTCCCGTCTCCTCCGGGAACGGATCGTCTTCCTGGGGCAACCCGTCACCGATGAACTGGCCAATCTGATCGTCGCCCAACTCCTGTTTCTGGAGGCCGACGATGCCGAAAAAGACATTTACCTCTATATCAACTCCCCTGGTGGCTCCGTCTCCGCTGGCATGGGCATTTTTGACACAATGAACCAGATTCGCCCCGATGTCTCGACGATCTGCGTCGGTTTAGCCGCCAGCATGGGAGCTTTCCTGCTGAGTGCGGGCACCAAGGGCAAACGTCGCAGCCTCCCCCACTCCCGGATTATGATTCACCAGCCCCTCGGCGGCGCCCAGGGACAAGCCACAGATATTGAAATCCAGGCCAAGGAAATCCTTTATCTCAAGGCCCTCCTCAACCAGCATCTGGCCAACCACACCGGCCAACCCTTAGAACGGATTGAGCAGGATACCGATCGCGATTTCTTCATGTCCGCTGAAGAATCCAAAGCCTATGGCCTAATCGATGAAGTGATTGATCGCCGCCCTTCTGCGAGCCAACCCACCTAAGGGATTAAGGGACAATAATCGTCGTCACCCGACTGGTACTACTGCCGCCGCCGGACACCACGATCCGCTGATTGTGGAGCGTCCCCACGGCACGGGAACCCGTGAGATGGAGGGGGGGATCGGTTTGCTGATAGATCACATCCCCCACCGCCTCCACTTCCTGGGGGCGGATTTGCCAGATCATCTGGTTGGCGTAGAGATCCGCCGGGCGACGGCGGTTGACCCCCCGTGCCCCACCGGAAACCCGCACCACCTCCTTCGCCAGGTCAGCGATGCCTTGATTGGCGGTGATGGTGATCTCCTCTTCGCGATCAATCACCGTTAGGGGTTGGTCAGATCGAACGATCCGCGTCACCAGGTTCCAAATGATTTGATTGGAGGCAATTTGTACCGGTGGATCCATGGAGCGAGATTCAACATTGCCGGTGAGGATGACAATTTCCTGTTCGAGGTTAAATTCCGCTTGATCGGCGACGATGCGATCGCTCACCACCGGCGTTGGCTGTGCATCTTCCCCCTCAGGAGTGGGGGGATCGGGAGGATCATAGCGGTCAATCATAATTTTCGTTTCACTCCGTACCTTTTGGGCAGGAATGTCCCACTCCACCTGATCTGTACGGGCCTGCATCGGTGTTTTCAAACCCGTTATCACCACCTCATCCTTAGCCTCAACCCGTTGGTCTTCCGTCCAATACTGGGCGGTTTTCGCTTCGACCCGTAACTCCGGATTACTCCCATCCACCGCATCCTCCACTTGAACCCGGCCCTCCTCGGGGAACCAATACAGCAGGTTGCACCGCAACACCACCCCATTGCGGGGATCGGTGGCGATAATATTATCCCGCAGCACAATTTGCTGCCCTTCGTTGGTAATCTCTCCCCCATCGGCACTGAGTTTCAGGACCACCTCTCCATCCTGTAAAAAGTTGCCGGTGACGGTTTCCAAGACGGCATTTTTGGTTTCATCTTGATAAACTGCCCGCTCCACCTGAACTTTCCAGACCACATTCCCCGCCTCATCGGCATTTTCGAGGGTGGCATTATTGAGGATCAACTGCTGCTCATAGCCGGCGGGGGTTGCTTCCGTGGTCTCAGCGGGGAGATCCACCGGCAAGGGACAACCCCCCAAGGCCAACACCAACACCAGACCAACACCGAGGCTAGTTTTTCTCCGGCAGGGTTTTCTCTTCATTAACGATTTTGATACCCGGAAAGTTGCGGGGATAGTGGTTAACGGGGTGGGACTGATGATGGTTAGGGTGGATGGTGGGGTGTTTGGGTTGTTTTTGAATGTCCTCTTTAATTTGATCAAGGTCAATATAGCGATCAGCAACATTGATCAGGCTGTCGCTGGTCATGGAGCGGAGACTCACCACCTCGACCCTCGCGCCCCGATAGCTCACTGCATCCACCGCATAGGCTAGATCGCCATCGCCACTCACCAGGACGGCGGTATCGTAGGATTCCACCAGAGACATCATGTCTACGGCAATTTCCACATCTAAATTGGCTTTTTTGGATCCGTCGGGCAATTGCACCAGATCTTTGGCAATGACGCGATAGCCATTGCGACGCATCCACAGCAAAAAGCCCTGTTGTTTTTCGTTGGTGCGATCTACGCCGGTATAGAAAAAGGCCCGCAAGAGGCGCGAGCCGCCAGTGAGGCGGTACAGGAGTTTGCTGTAGTCAATCTCTAGTCCCAATTGCAGGGCGGCATAAAATAGGTTAGATCCATCGATAAAAATGGCCACACGGCCCCGATTTTCTAATACTTGTTCTGGGGAAAAGATGGGGTCTTCACCAAAATAATCTTCAATCATCGAATTTATCCTCGGCTTGTTAAAAAAGGTTTAAAAATAAGGAGTCAAAGAAAAATCAGGGAATTTACCTAATTTTTTGCAGTCGATAATCCATCGGGGGGGCGATCGCCCCCTTGGCTAAACTTGGCCAACCACGAACTACTTTGGCCCACCGCGGCCAGGATGCTACTCCGGATCAGGAGTAGGCGGGAGTTCGAGTTTAGCAAATACGGGGCTAGGGTTGGGTAACGGCTGTCCCTTCCGCAATACCCCCCATTGGCTATGTTCAGAAAAGGGGGCATGGCTCCGGAAATGATCAGGGTCATTAAAATCAACGTTTAATCCCAGCTGATGATAGATCTTACCGCTCAGGTTCGGGACAATCGGAGCAATAAGATAGGCAGACAGCCTAACTGATTCTAGAACAGAATACAAGACTTGTTCAACTTGAGATTGTTTCCCCTGCTTGTAAAGACTCCAGGGCGCTTGCTCATCAATAAAGCGATTGCCGGCACGAATTAAATTCAGGATTTCTTCACAAACTTGATGAAATTGATACTGTTCATAGGCGGTAAGGAGGCGATCGCCTAGGGTTTTACCCACCTGAGCGAGGGGATTTTCCGCCGGTAAATCCTCAGGATCGAGGTCAGGCAACTGACCCTGGCAATACTTTTTGACCATGCCCAGGGTGCGATTGAGAAGGTTGCCGAAGTCATTGGCTAAGTCGGCATTGAGGATATGAACAAAGCGGGTTTCATTAAAATCCCCATCTAAACCGACCTCAATTTCCTTGAGAAAGTAATAGCGAACACTATCGGCCCCATAGCGATCTACCAAGTCTACCGGGTCGATGGTATTCCCCAAGCTTTTGCCCATTTTGCGGCCATCTTTTGTCAAGAAACCATGACCAAAAATCTGAATAGGGGGATCAATTTCAGCAGCCATTAACATGGCGGGCCAATAGACGGCATGGAAACGGAGAATGTCCTTCCCAATCAGGTGTAAGTTAATCGGCCATCCCTGACCTAGGGCATTATCCAGGGTGGTTTCCCCATCGGGAGGTAATAGGGCCGTGACATAGCCGAGCAGGGCATCAAACCACACATAAAAGGTGTGTGCTGGATCCGCTGGTAGGGGGAAACCCCAGGTTAAATTCACCCGAGAAATGGAAAAATCCTGTAATCCTTGGGCGACAAAGTTAAGGACTTCATTGCGGCGGGCGAGGGGTTGAATGAAATCTGGCCGGTCGGCATAGAGGGCTTCGAGGCGTTCTTGATAGCGAGAGAGCCGGAAAAAATAATTATCCTCATCCCGCCATTCCACAACTTTGTTGGTGTGAATGGGGCAATGTTGCCCAGGAAGCAGATCCCGTTCTTCTTTGAATTCTTCGCAGGCGACACAATACCAGCCCTGCTGTTTAGAGAGATAGATATCCCCCTTGGCCCAGACCCGAGCAAAAAATTCCTCAACGATGGCATGGTGGCGGGGATCGGTGGTGCGACTGAAGCGATCGTATTGGATATTGAGGGCTGTCCAGAGGGCATCAAACTGAGCAGAGACGCGATCGCAGTGGGTTTGGGGATCAATATTTTGCTCGGCGGCGGCCCGCTGAATTTTTTGG
This sequence comes from Spirulina sp. DLM2.Bin59, assembly GCA_007693875.1. Classification (GTDB taxonomy): domain Bacteria; phylum Cyanobacteriota; class Cyanobacteriia; order Cyanobacteriales; family Spirulinaceae; genus Spirulina. The sequence continues at coordinate 1,720 of RECT01000190.1, read as the reverse complement.
CCATGCTCATCGGTGCCGGTGATGAAGAGCACCTCTCGGCCTCGCAACCGTTGGAAGCGGGCGATCGCATCGGCAATCATCGTCGTATAGGCACTGCCAATATGGGGGGCAGCATTAACATAATAGAGGGGCGTGGTGAGGACAAAAGGGGCGCGAGGCTGAGGGGACATAACAGAGTTTAAAGGGAATAGAATATAGAACCACGCCCACCATCGGGGGCCCGGCCCTTCGCATTGATAGTCCCCATTGTAGGGTTGATTGCGGCCGGGGGTGATCGCCGCCCCGCGCCATTCTCCAGACCTTCCCCCGGGAAGAATGGCTACCATCTTGCGAGATGCCCTCAAAAAGTGGCACACTGGGTGGGGTTAAATATGGATTAAGCTTAAAAACCACGCCAACCCCTCAGTATTAAAACAAGGGCGCAGAATAGAGTTATGAAAATTATGATTGTGGGGAGTGGCGGTCGGGAACACGCGATCGCCCTCAAACTATCCGAGTCTGATCAAGTTAAACAAATTCTCTGCATTCCCGGCAACGGCGGCACCGCGAGCATTCCCAAATGCCGCACCATCGGTATGAACGTCGGTGACTTCGCTGGCATTGCCCGTTTCGCTAGCGTTCAGGGGATCTCCATCGTCGTGGTTGGCCCAGAAGAACCCCTTGCCAATGGTTTAGCGGATTACCTCCAATCCCAAAAAATCCCGGTCTTTGGCCCCACGAAGGCCGGAGCACGGATTGAATCGAGCAAAATCTGGGCCAAGGAATTAATGGTGAAAGCGGGCGTGCCCACAGCCCAGGGCAAGAGCTTCACCAAACCCGAGAAAGCCAAAGAATATATCGCCAGCCAACCGGCTCCCCTCGTCATTAAAGCTGATGGGTTAGCCGCTGGCAAAGGGGTCGTCGTCGCCCCAACCCAAACCGAAGCCCTCCTCGCGGTGGACGACCTCACCAGCCAAGGCTTCACCACCCTCGTTGTTGAAGAATGCCTCACGGGGGCCGAGGTTTCCGTCTTTGCCGTCACCGATGGCCAAACCTTCCGCACCCTCCTGGCGGCCCAAGACCATAAACGCATTGGCGAGGGGGATACAGGGGAAAATACCGGCGGCATGGGGGTCTATGCCCCCGCGCCCTTGGTCACGCCGGAGTTAATGGGCCGCATTGAACGGGAAATCATTGCCCCCACCCTCAACGCCCTGAAAGCTAAACAGATTAATTATTGCGGCGTTTTGTATGCGGGACTGATGATCACCCCATCGGGAGATCCCAAGGTTTTGGAATTTAACTGCCGGTTTGGGGATCCGGAAACTCAAGTGCTGTTGCCCCTCCTGGCCACGCCGTTGGAGAAGATTCTCACCGCCTGTGTGGAGCAAAAACTGGAGGCTTTGCCCCCCATTGAATGGCATCCCGGTTGCGCCGTCTGTGTGGTGGCGGCGGCTGAAGGCTATCCGGGCAAATATCGCCGAGGGGATGAAATTAGCGGTGTGGATGCCGCTGAAGCTATGGGGGTGACGGTGTTCCATGCCGGAACCCAAAGCCGTCAACAGCAACTCCTCACCAGTGGGGGACGGGTTTTGGGCGTTACGGCCCTAGGGGAAGATTTCGCCGCTGCGGTGGATAAGGTTTATGGGGCGATCGCCCAAATCGAATTTGAAGGGATGTATTACCGCCGAGACATTGCCCATCAAGTCCTCCCCAAACCCGAACCTGAGCCAACCCCCAC
>RECT01000198.1 GCA_007693875.1 Spirulina sp. DLM2.Bin59 | reverse complement strand
CACGCACGCACGATGAAGCCGCCAAAGCCGGGCTCGGTGCTGAGGGCATAGGCTTGGGGGGGATTGTCCCCCACCTGCTCAAAAATGCTGAATTGACAGGCGGGAACAGGGTTAAAAATATGTTCACCGCCATCGAGATGCCAAAGATTGAAATCCCCCCGGGGCGATCGCCCAATACAGCCAGCCCCCATCCCCCCCAAGGGCATCCCATGCCAGGGGCCATCGTCGATATTGCTGGCCCGGCGCACCCGATAGGGGTTTTCCCAACCACGACCGATGGGCCGTTGCCAAGCAGCATCAGGAATTTCTGGGGGGACAATCAGGCTTTTCATGGCGCAATGGTATCAATACAGGGAGAGGGGGGGATCAAAAAAAGGAAAGAGAATAGAGAAGAGAGGAAAGAGTTTTCTCCTTCCTCACTTCTCACTGCTTAGAGAGGCTAGAGTGAAGAATCTCCTCACTCCTCACTGCTCACTCCTCTTAGAAATCCATTTCAGCAGCTTGGACGCGCTCGATTTGTTTCTTCTTGAGGGCTAAGAGGGCTTGGGAAATGGCGATCGCCGCCAAGAACACCAAGAGCCACTGAATCCGTACCGGGTCTTGGAGGACAATCTCGGCTTCTTCCTGACCAAAACCGCCCACGTTGGGGTCATTGGTCAAGAAACCACCGGCTTCAACGGTATCGCCCACGGCAACCACCACCGTCGGGCCGGGGGGAATCACTTCCTCCACAGCACCCTCAGCGGTGGCAATGGTGACAACGGAACCGCCATCATCCCCAGGGGCGATCGCGCTGATCGTACCGCTGGCACTGGCTTTAAACGCATTGTTATTGGTCATGTTGCCAGCGGGATACAACTGGCCGCGGCCCCGGTTAGCTCCCAGGTAAACGGGAAACTTGCCAAAATGGACGCTCTTATCCGTTTTGGGGTTGGGTGCTAAGACAGGGAAAACAATTTCTTGGTATTGCTCACCGGGCAGGGGGCCAACGATGTAGACATTATCCTGATCTTCCCGGTAGGGCTGGAAGTAGACACCGCCCACTTCTTCCTTCATTTCCTCAGGAATGCGATCGGCGGGGGCAATGGTGAAGCCTTCGGGCAACATCAACACCGCACCCACATTCAGGCCCCCTTTGGAGCCATCCCCTAACACCTGTTGAGCTTCCAGGTCATAGGGAATCTTGACGATCGCCTTAAACACCGTATCCGGCGTTACGGACAAAGGCATTTCAATTTCAGCGGGTTTAGCCGCCAGGTGGCAGTTAGCACAAACAATCCGGCCGGTGGCTTCGCGGGGGGTTTCCGGGGCGGTTTCTTGGGCCCAGAAGGGATAAGCCGCAGCGGGTTGAGCATTAAAGCCCAACAGTACCACCGTCGCCAGCAGAACAATGCTCAGGGTTTGGGCGACCCGGCGCAGGGCATCACTAAACAAATATTTCATCGGAACGGTAAAAAGTCCTAAATCAAGGGATAGCTGAACAACTTGAGAGGAAAGAGGGTGGAGAAGAGAGGAAAGAGTTTTCTCGCTTCTCACTTCTCACTTCTCACTCCTCCCTAAACGGTAGGGATTAAGCCCACCAGGGATCTTCGCCAGTACGGAAATCGGTTTCCGTCCAAGGGGTGAGGACAACGTTATCATCCACCACTTCGGCATGGGCCAGGGCCAGGGACAAAGGCGCAGGGCCGCGAACGACCTTGCCTTCATCGTTGTATTGGGAACCATGGCAGGGGCAGATAAAGCGGTTAGCACTGCCATTCCAAGGCACAACACAGCCCAAGTGGGTACAGATGGCGTTGAGGCCATAGGAGGCAACGGCAGCCTCTTCGGTGACAATTAAATAGGTGGGGTCGCCTTTAAGGCCTTGGGTAAGGGCGCGATCGCCCGCTTTCCGGTTGGCCACAAATTCGCTCACCGAGACGTTATTCCCAAGGGCATCCTTGGCGGTCACGCCGCCCCCTGCGCCACCAGTGGCGGGGGGGATGAAGTATTTCACCACTGGATATAATGCGCCTAGGGCTGTGCCGGTAATGGCGCCGAAGGTCAAAAGGTTCATAAACTGACGACGGCCCATGCTGGGAGCATCAGAGGAGGCGGAAAGTTGTGTCATAACTCAAGAAATGATGTTTATACTTTTGCAAAAGGGACGAGGTTCGACGGCGAACATCCTCGCAGACCAAATCACGCGGCGGCGTGGGGATAGAAATAGACCATTACTGGGTTCTGGGCAACCCTGTGATCATTAACAATCATGAACAGAGCCAAACCCTTGTTACTCGTTAGATTATTGCAGAAAACTCGCAGATTACGGATTAAACTTGCTCTTTAGTCGCGATCGCCCTCTCCCAAACCATGACCGGCCGAGATCTTCACCAACTCCTGCTCCAAAAATGGGGCCGCTCCTACGCCCTCCAAGTCCGCCAAACCAAGGGAAAACTCTACGTCCAAGTGATGTGGAAGTACCGGGAGCAGGCTTCCTTCCCCATGGATGAGGCGACATACTTCGCCCATTTGGATGCGGTGGCCAACTATCTCAACGCCTGGGATGCGATCGCCCAGGTGGAAACCTATCTGGCCCAAACCCGGGAGCGGCCCCGCCTCGGTAAAGCGGTGAGTATTCCCATTGATCTGGGCGATCGCGCCTCAGAATGGCTGATTGAGGGGATTTAACCCCCGAATTTCCAACCCTTCGGTACAATAGGCCAACGCCCTGAACTCCCAAGATCCTAAGATTCTATGGCTGCTGCTGACACCAAACCCCAATTGCAACCCACCGAGAACCCCGACGACCTCCCCCATGATGTGGAGATGAGCCTGATGGAACATCTGGAGGAACTACGCTGGCGGATCTTTGCTTCTCTGCTCGCCGTGGCGGCTGGCTGCACTGGCTGTTTTATCTGGGTACGGCCCATTGTGGCCTGGCTCCAAGTCCCCGCCCAAGATGTGCGATTTATTCAACTCACCCCTGGGGAATTCTTTTTTGTCTCCTTCAGGGTCGCCATCCTTGTTGGGGTGATTCTCGTCAGTCCCTTTATTTTGTATCAGATCATTCAGTTTGTCCTCCCCGGCCTCACCCGGCGGGAGCGGGAACTGTTGGGGCCGGCAGTGCTGGGATCGAGTGTGCTATTTTTTGTCGGTTTGGCCTTTGCCCATTGGGCATTAGTGCCGGCGGCCCTCGCCTTCTTCATCAGCTATGGCGGTGATGTGGTGGAGCAGGCTTGGTCCATTGGGGCCTATTTTGATTTTGTTTTGCTGTTGATGTTTTGCACGGGCTTGGTGTTTCAAGTGCCGGTGTTGCAGTATATCCTCGCCAACCTGGAGATTGTCTCCAGCAATCAAATGCTGAAAACTTGGCGGTATGTGATTTTACTCTCCGTCGTCCTGGGGGCAATTCTCACCCCCTCTACGGATCCCGTCACCCAATCCCTATTAGCGGGAGCGGTGTTGTTTCTCTATTTCGGGGGAATTGGGGTGGTGAAGGCATTGGGTAAGTAGTGTTGCGACATCCCAAGGGCAAAAAAACGTTGGGGCGAAACTGGTTTCGCCCCAAGCTTCGCCCCTACGGATTTTCTCGCCTACCAAGTCGCCTTGACAGTTTTGCGGCGCAGTTCCCCGGAGAAGGGTTGCACGCCGATTTCAGGATAGGATGCATCACTAGGGGCAAACAAACGAACGATCGCCTCTGACACAAATTGACCCGCATCTCGCAGCATTTGAGTAAGTTTGGTCATGGCCGCCTCCCTTGAGTTAAATGGGTTAAATGGAAAAACTGAACATTGATTCCGATACCCCCATTATCGGGGGTCTGAAGGGCGATCGCCTCCTTGAACCGTCCATTGCAATTAAATTTTTCATAGGTTTACAGAGCTTTGTCTATGGGGAGCTTAGACTTTAAAAATTACAAAGTTTTGTGATGATTGATGAGGATTCGGTACAAAAAAGATCATGATCCACGGTTTTATCCCCCCAACCCGTTTTTTTCCCTATCTCACCTGGACAGATATTGCCGCCATGCCGGATCAAGGCAATGTGGTGATTGTCCAGCCCATCGGTGCCATTGAGCAGCACGGCCCCCATTTGCCTTTGGTGGTGGATGCGGCGATCGCCACCGGTGTCCTTGGCCATGCCCTCACCGCCCTCGATCCCGCCATTCCCGCCTATAGCCTCCCCCCCCTCTATTACGGCAAATCTAACGAGCATTGGCATTTCCCCGGTACAATCACCCTTTCGGCAACGACGCTCCTCAACGTGATCCGCGATGTGGCCAGCAGTCTCTACCGGGCCGGCTTTCGCAAGCTCGTTTTACTCAATGCCCACGGCGGCCAACCCCAAATCATGGAAATTGCGGCGCGGGATCTTCATCAGGAATATGGTGATCTCCTCGTCTTCCCCCTCTTTGCCTGGCGAGTCCCCCATCAGGTGGGGGCATTGTTGAGCGATCGCGAGCGGGAGCAGGGCATCCATGCCGGGGATGCAGAAACGAGCCTCATGCTCAAGTTGCTGCCGGATCAGGTACGCATGGAGCAAGCTGTCCGGGAATATCCCCCGGATTTGCCCCCCGATAGCCTCCTCAGTTTAGAGGGCAAGCTACCCTTTGCCTGGGTGACAGAGGAAATCAGCAAAAGCGGCGTGATTGGCGATGCCACAGTGGCCACCGTAGCAAAAGGCGACCAGATCCTCGCAGATCTTGTCGCTGGGTGGGTTAAAGTCCTCACCGAAATTCATCATTTTCAACCGCCCCAAGTTGCGCCCTAGTGCTAGGGCAAAACCTAGCTTAAGCCGTTTCCAGCCAGTCGAACATTTGATCAATTTGCTCCAACGTCACTAACCCGTATTGCCAAAGGATCATCGGCAGGACATTGGGGGTGGGGTCATGGCGGCGGGTGGCGATCGCCAAGGATTCAGCAGGGATGGCCAGTTCGTCTTGGAGGAATTGGAGGAAGCGGCGGGCGAGGGGCGTTTGCATGGCGGTGAGGGGGGTAAAGCGGTTTTTTAAAATCGAGATTTAATCAGCAGACCAGGGTTTAGATGTCCTCACGGACTTGGACTTTTCCCTGTTTGACGGATCGCAGCAGGCGGTTAATGGCGCGAACTTCGTCTTCGCTCAAGGATTCTTCCAACACCGCAGCCATCAGGCCGTATTGGTCAGCCCGGTTGATTTGACCGGTTTGCCGGGCGGTGGCGAGCATTTCAGCAATGGAGCCGGGGAGAAGTTTCAGTGCAGGCAACATGACTGCTCCTTGGATTGATTTGGGGTTGTCACCAATATCGGTGATTTTGAGAGCATTGCAGGTGATAAACCCCCCTAGGCCCCTGTGAATCTGATCGACCTCCGTTGTGATACCTCGGCGGTTGGCCGGTGATCAATTTAGATGAAAATATGTGATTTTCATCACATAGTTCCCATGGGTGGGGAAAAATCCCTTGACAAGTCCGGGCTAATCTCCTATACCTCAAGTAAGATAAGTAAATATAAACAGATCGTTCATCTCCTCCTATCAATCAGGCCTATCGAGAAAACCTGATTCCCCCCGGAAGAGACGGAAGTAGGCTTAAGCCCGAAGGAACGCATTGCGCCTCTATTTGCGTCTTCTGATTCCATCTTGACAACAGAACCATGATTGCACCGCTACTGATTAGTTTATCCGTCGCTTCCCTCGCTGTTTACCTCCGCGTCAGCAGCCAAGAAGAAATTGTCAAAGTAACCGCAGGAGCGATCGCCATTATTGGCCTGCTCCTGAGTCTTTACTTTGCGCCGATGTGGATTAAGGCCCTCTTGTTAACGGTGCCGCTGTTTAACAATCGTCTCGACACCTTGGACTTTTTTGGTTAATCCTCACGGATCAGGGTGCCGTTTTCGTCATACCAACGGCAGCGAAGATAACGGGCATTGACAAACCCTTGTCGCCCTTCGACGCGGGCATTGGGCCCCTGTAGCACTCTAATTTCATACCAAGGTGTACCGTCTTGGCTCAAGGTTCCCCCAAAGGCCCGGACAATATTGCCATTATCCAACCCGGCAAAGGGTTGGCCATTGGGGGCGGGGCGCACCGCCAATTGCCCTTGGCGAATACCCCGCACCTGGCAAATCACGATCGCATCAAAAATATCGGCCCGACCAGCGCGGGGCCAAAGGCTGAGGAGCAGGGCAGCCCCAGCGAGGGATAGGGCGATTTTTACTTTCATAATTTTGAGGCTCCTTAACCAGCTTGCATTAATTCCATGTTAGGCGACTTCAGCGATTTGCAAAAATTCTTGGATGCGGGCGATCGCCTCCCCCAACACCTCCAGATCATGCACCAATGCCAAGCGCACATAACCTTCCCCACTGGGGCCGAATCCGGCTCCCGGGGCGAGGGCGAGGCCGGTTTTAGCTACCAAATCCAGACAAAACTGGATTGAATCCTGTTGCCAGGGTTCCGGTAAGGGGGCCCAGATGTACATTGTGGCGGTGGGGGTGGGGACGGGCCAGCCGATGTTGGCCAAGGCCGCCACCATAAAATCGCGCCGTTGGGCAAAGGTTTGCACCGTTGCTTGTACGAGGCTTTGATCGGCATTGAGGGCGGCGATCGCCCCCGCCATAATCCCCCGGTATTGGTTAAAGTCGATGGTGGCTTTCACCTGCCGCAGGGCGCGGATAATTTCCCTATTGCCCACGGCATAGCCAATGCGGAAGCCCCCCATGTTATAGGACTTGGAGAAGGTGAAAAATTCAATGCTGCATTGTTTGTCCCGGTCGGCTTCGAGAATGGAGGGGGGGCGATCGCCTGTGAAGAACAAATCTGCATAGGGGAAATCATGGGCTAATACCAAATCATGGGCGCGACAAAACGCCACGGCTTCTTTAAAGAAATCCAGGGAGGCCGTCCCCGTGGTGGGGTTATGGGGATAGCTCAACACCATTAATTTTGCCTGGGCCAGAATCGCAGCGGGAATCTCGCCCAATTGGGGTAAAAAACCATTTTCCGCCCGCAGCCGCATCGGGTAAATTTGTCCCCCCGCTAACACCACGCCCCCCTGATGGGAGGGATAACCGGGATCAAGGAGGAGGGCATAGTCCCCCGGATTCAGCACCGCTAGGGGTAGATGGGCTGTGCCTTCCTGGCAACCAATGAGGGGCAAGACTTCCGTTTCAGGATCGATAGGGATACCGTAGCGTTGGCTGTAGTGATGGGCGACGGCTGCCCGGAAGGGTTGGGTACTGTGGAAGAGGGCGTAACCATGGGTGGTGGGGTCTGCGAGGGCGGTGGCGATCGCCTCCAACACCACCGGATGGGTGGGTAAATCTGAAGATCCCAGGGAAAGATCTAAAATGTTCACCCCTTGGGCGATGGCGGCGGATTTGGCCCGATCCATATCAGCAAAGACATTGGCACGGAGGGGTTCAAGGCGATGGGCGAATTGGATCATTTTTTATAGCATCATCTTCTAGGGCAGAAAACGAAGCCCCTAAGTGAGGGGCCAAGGGATTTAGAGATTAGCTTCGAGAAAGGTCTGGATGGCGGGCTTGGTTATGGCCCCTTCATGGCTGGCCACCAGAGTTTTGTCCTTGAAAATGCGGAGGGCGGGAACCCCCTCCACGGCGCATTCTTTCACCGCATCGGGGTTGCGGTCTACTTCGAGCTTGACGACCTTGAGGCGATCGCCATAGTCAGCGGCGATCGCCTCAATGGAGGGGGAAACCAAACGACAGGGGCCACACCAAGCGGCCCAAAAGTAGGCCAGCACGGGCCCTTCAGCATCGAGCACCTCAGTCTCAAACTGGGCATCTTCAAGGATTATCACAGCACTCATCGGTTTCTTAAAATGGGGTTAGCGCGAACAAGAGCAAAGTATCTAACCCTAATCGTACCAGTCTTGCCGCCATGCTTCCATCTGCGCCACTTCTTCCGCTTGGCTGGTTAAAATCGCCTCAGCGAGGGCCACCATTTCCGGGCGTTCGGTTTTTCCGAGGGCATCCTTGGCCATATCAATCGCCCCCTCATGGTGGGGAATCATCGCATTAATAAACCGCAAATCAAATTCCTCGTCAGCAGGGCCGAGATCCACCGTCATCATCATTGCCTCAATTTGCGCCTCCGTCATCGGCATCATATGACCCATATCAGCGTGATAGGCCATGGGGCGATCGTCAGCATCGGGATACCAAGCCGCCCGCCAGTCCCGCATTTGCTGAATTTCCACCGCTTGGGCCGCAATAATTTCCTCCGCCAAGGCGCGAATTTCTGGGCGTTGGGAGTTTTCCAAGGCCGCCTCTGCCATCACCACCGCCCCCTCATGGTGGGGAATCATCGCATCGATAAACCGCAAATCAAATTTTCCATCCGCAGGGCCTAAATCCATGGCGTGACCCTCGCCATGATCCATCACCATCTCATCCATGGGAGTATCCACCACGGTGACATCTTCGTCTGAAGGATTGCCACAGGCCGTTAAGCCTATCCCCACAGCAAGCGTTGTGAAAGTAACCAGCGCAATCCGCCGGGATGCGTTTAAAAACATATTGTCCTAGGTATAAAGTTCACCCCCCTAGGGTACAACATCACTTCATCTTGCTTTGGGGGAGGACTTGCCTGTGCTCACAAATCCAGATCATCTTGGCGATAATCAACGGAGCGGATCAGGCGCACCGTCAGGGGATAGCGATACCAAGCCCCTTGATTGGCTCGCACAGCGGCGATAATCACAAAAACCGTTTGCACGACACCCCAAACCACCAGTAATCCCAGAAATAGAGTTGCGGTGAAAATCATCCCAATGGCCGCTAGATCGGCATTCCCCGCGCCGAAAATAATGATGCCAATGACGAGGAGTAAGATGGCAATGATCATCATAATCAAGCCATAAATGAGCATCGAAATTTGAAAATTCATCGATTCGCGACCGTGGTAGTCAATGAATTCCGATTGCTCCCGTCGGATCGCCCAAAGGATCAGCGGGATGATAATCGCCATAAAGGGCACGGGTAGACCGATGAGGAAGAGGGGAATCCAAGCTAAGGCGGCAAGGTGGCAAAACATTGCCCAAGTGCGATCGCGATCTGGAATAGGGGCCATGGGGTTAACTCCTTGTAGTTTCAAGCCATGCAATGACCTGTTTTCCCAAGGATAGGCCATGGAGTCGGTCAATTTCGCGAATCCCTGTGGGGCTGGTGACGTTGACTTCCGTTAGGTAGCCGCCGATCACATCTAACCCCACAAAATAGAGGCCATCCTGCCGTAAACGGGGGGCCACCAGCTCGCAAATTTCCCGCTCCCGCTCGGTGATCAATGTGCTGGCCACCCGGCCCCCCACGGCCATATTGCCGCGAAAATCCGCCCCCGTGGGAATCCGGTTCACCGCCCCGATCGCCTCCCCATTGAGCAAAATAATCCGTTTATCCCCCTCGGAAGCGGCGGGTAAATACTGCTGGAGCATGACGGGGAGTTTGCCCCATTGGGTGCTGATTTCAATGAGAGAATTGAGGTTGCGATCGCCTTTTTCTAAAAATAAAATCCCTTCCCCCGCTTTCCCCGCCAACGGTTTCAACACCGCTGCCCCCTGCTGGGCCACAAAGTCTAAAATCACCGCCTTGGCCGCTGTGACAATGGTTTCAGGAATGGCCGTGGGGAAATTGAGGGCATAGAGCTTTTCATTGGCGGCCTGTAGCCCCCTGGGATTGTTCACCACCAAGGTTTTGGCCGGATCGATGAGGTCTAAAATTTGCGTGACGTAGAGGTAAGGAATCGTGACGGGGGGATCTTTGCGCATGAACACCGCCGCCATGGTCGTCAGGGGTTGGAATTGAGCGGTTCCTAACTGATACCAGGGATCGGATGCCTGCCAATGGCCATCCACTAAGACCACGGGATCGAGGGTGATAGGGGTGAGGGTGGCCCAGGCTTCTCCCTGTTGTACCGTGAGCAGATCCACCGATGTGATCCAAACTTGATGCCCGCTTTGATGGGCAGCCTCCATGATGGCAACGGTGCTGTCGTGGGTGGGGTCGAGGCTGGCGATGGGGTCAATAATAAAGGCAATGTTCACGGGGGATTTACTGGGCAAGATCAATGGCTATTGTGCCACAGGACGCTTCAGGAATTGCCCTTAATTGCGGCTTATTCTCTTCTTTACCCAAGGGTTCAGCTTGGGGCCGTACATTGGCTGGGTATGCTTGTTTTTGAGGCGTTATGATGTACCGAATTATTGAGGGGCTACGCCCCGGCAACCCTCGTCAGCGATGGTTGCGATCGCTCGGCATTTGGGGGGCGATCGCCCTCTTGAGCCTGAGCTTTACCCTGGCCGTGAGCCGGCCCAGTGCTGCCCAAGCCCGCTCGATTCAGGGAACCCTGGCCTTTACCCTGACGGATCTCGGCGGTGCGGAAATGCTGGCGGTTTCTGCCAATGGCCAGCGGGCCGTTGTAGCGGGGGATCAAACGATTTCCGTCGTGGCCATTGGCCGCAATAACCTGCGCGTCGAGCAGACCGCAACCTTGCAGGCGGCCAACTTCCCTGCTGGTTCCACCGCCGCCGAAATTACCGGCGTGGCCATCAGTCCCAATGGCCGTTATGCCCTGGCGGGGGTAAAGGATGATGACCCCGCTAACCTGGATAGCTTTAATGAAGTGCCGGGGAAAGTAGTGGCCTATTCCCTGCCGGATTTGCAGGTATTGGGAGAAGTGACCGTCGGCCGGGGCCCGGATTCCGTGGCGATCGCCCCCAATGGGCAATTTGCCGCCGTGGCCAATGAAGACGAGGAAAACGAAGAAGATTTAACCAACCCCAATAACCGCGCCGGGACGGTTTCGATCATTGATCTGCGTCGTGGCCCCGCTGCCATGACCCAGATTGAAATTCCCATTCCTGCCGCTGGGATGCCCTTTTTCCCCCACGATCCCCAACCGGAAACAGTGCGCATTGCCCGCGATAGTTCCTTTATCGTCACGACATTGCAGGAAAACAACGCCGTTGCCCGCATTGAAGTCCCCCGCACCTTGCCCCAAACCTTAAACCCCCGCGCTTTCCGCGTCACTAATTTTGATCTGGGCCTGCGCACTGGGCTGGGCTTAACGGGCGATCGCGTCGGTACGGGCAATTGCCGCTCTAGCAGCTATGACCTCAGCCTCCGTCAGGAATATACCGCCGCCCGCGAACCTGATGGTATTGCCCTTTCACCGGATTTGAGCTTTTTTGTCACCGCTGATGAGGATAATCTTGTGGGGGTGAACGAGCAAAGCTACCAGGGGATTCCCATCACCCAACATGGCACACGGAGCGTCAGCGTCTTTGATGCCAAAACCGGGGCGCTCCTCAGCGATAGCGGCGATACGATTGAGGACAGTATTTTAGCGTTGCAACTGCCCCAACGTTGCCACAGCAAAGGGCCGGAGCCGGAAGTGGTTTCGGTGGGAACCGTGGCAGGTCGCACGTTAGCTGTTGTGTCCATTGAACGCTCCGATGCGATCACGATTCACGATGTCACCAATCCCCGCGATATCCAATTACTGGATACCGTGATCTTGAATCCGGGGATTGTGGCTGGCGATCGGGCCGCAGAATTCGAGCCAGAGGGCATTGAACTGATTCCCCAACGGCGACAAATTGTCGTCTCTAATCCGGAAAACGGTTCAATGAGTCTGATTAACCTCACGGCTCGTTAATTCCCCCAGATTCCCCCCTTTTTTCACGAAATTCGGGGGGAATCTCACGCCAACCGGCCGAAGGCGAGGCGGCTCCACCAGAGGAGCAGGAGGAGGGCGATCGCCACCCCATCCCCTCCTCGCAATTGCAATTGATGCCATTGCACCTTATGGGTGTTGGGGGTGGTGAAACCCCGGACATTCATGGCGAGGGCGATTTGCTCCGCCCGTAAGAGGAGATTTTCAATGAGTCGCTCCGCCACCACGAGCCACAGTTGCACTGTCTGTTTAATCCCCAATTTCTTCCAATTAATCGCCCTCGTTCGCACCGATCGCGTCAAATTTTGCACCTCCTCTAACACGAGGGGGATAAACCGCAGGGCGAGGGTGAGGGTGAGGATAATTTCGGTAACGGGAATTTTGAGGCGGTTTAAGGGTTTGAACATGGCCTCTAGTCCGACGGTAATTTCTTCTGGGGCTGTCACCAAGAGATAGAGGCTGCTGCTGTAGATCAGGGTGAACAGGAGGGTGGCTAACCGAGTGGCTAAATCGAAAGAATGGCGGGTGACGGTGATGCGGCCCAGGGTGAGGAGGACGTAGCGGTAGGGGGTGGGTTGGCTCTCGCTGTAGTCACCAAATTGAGGCCGGTGGGTTCAATGTCGGGGATTTCCAGGGCGGGGAGGCGGGGCTGGCTGATGAGGGCTAAACCGTCGTCAAAGATGCAGGTAATCAAAAAGGCTAAACCGCCGAGGATTAAGAGCCAGCCCATTTGCTGTTTCCAGGCCCGCCAGGGGATCCGAGCGGTGAGGGTAAGGAGGATCAGCAGGATGACAAGGCCCAGGCGATAGCTGTTGTTGGCTAAGACCGGCGCAATCAGGAAGGTCATTAACCACCCCAATTTGACGCGGGGATCGAGGCGGTGTAGCCAGGTGACAGGCTCTTCTAGGTAGAGGCCAATGGGGAGCGATCGCAGTAAATCCATAAGTTCTCAAGCAACGGCCACAGCAATCTAGCCTACCTTGCTTTGCATCGCTTTGCCTTGACTGATCCCCATGGGGGTTTAGGTGTTCTCTGGCTCAATTCTCGCTAGGATAGGGGATATTTTCTCGATGTTTCCCCATGGGCGATGTTCTGACTCAGATTTACCAAAATTCATGGGTCTAAAGCCCCGTCCTGACTTCGACAAGCTCAGTCACCATCCAGGACGGCTTTTTATGGTTTATGATTAGCATAGCGGATAGGGTAATCAACCG
>RECT01000290.1 GCA_007693875.1 Spirulina sp. DLM2.Bin59 | reverse complement strand
CCAAGGTTGAGCTACTCTATCGCGCCACGGGTATTTTAGTCAGTTGCCCGCAGAGATTGTCAGTCAGTGGGGCATTTAACCCCGCTGCCTGACGCTTGTTTCCTCCCCCACCTGCGGTGCGAGGTGGGGGTTTCCACAAGGAGTTTTTGATGAAATCGCTCCTTATTATTCTCGGTTTTGGCCTGTTGATCGATTTATCGATATCCTGTGAAGCTGTTGCTCTGCAAGGGACACAGGATAGAATTCGGGTGGGAATTTATCAAAATGAGCCCAAAATATTCCGCGATGCCCAGGGAAAACCAGCGGGGTTTTGGGTGGATATTTTGGCAGCGATCGCCACTGCTGAGGCTTGGCAACTGGAATATATCCCCTGTGAATGGGAAGCCTGCTTAAAGGCCGTTGAGGCGGGGGAACTGGATTTGATGATGGATGTGGCCTATTCCCCAGAGCGCGATCGCCGCTTTGCCTTTAACGATGAAGTGGTGTTAGCCAGTTGGTCCGTAGTTTATGCTTCCCGAGACCAACCCCTCAATTCCCTCCTTGACCTCAATAACAAGCGGGTTGCCGTCCTGCGGGGCAGCATCCAAAAGGCAGTCCTGGCAGAGCGGGCGGCGATGTTTGATGTGGCCCCGACATTAGTGGAGGTGGATAGCTTTTCCGAGGTGTTTGCCTTGATTGCGGAGGGTGCAGTGGATGCGGGGGTGGTGAATCGGTTCTTCGGGGCCCAGTTCAAGGATGATTACGCTGTAATCCCCACGAATATCTTAGTGGAAGCGTCCCATCTGCATTTTATTACTGCCCAGGGCGGCGATCGCCACCGCCTCGATACTTTAGATCTTTATCTTCAGCAATTCAAACAAGATAAAAATTCAGTTTATTATCAAGCATTAGCAGCGTGGCTAGAGCCAGAGAACAAACGGGTTAAACTGACGGTGCGGGAATTTTTACTTTATCTGATTATCATTTTGCCCATTGCTGGTTTACTGGCGAGCCTGGCCTGGAATCGATTATTAAGGCGAGAAATCCGTCAGCGTCAGCAGGTGGAAATAGCCCTGCGAGAGAGTGAGGCGCGGTTTCAGAATATGGCCGCCAATGTGCCGGGGGCAATTTTTCGCTATGTGTTATACCCTGATGGCTCCGATGCTGTGATTTATATGAGTTCCGGTTGTCAAGAACTGTGGGAGGTGGATCCGGCGGTGGTGATTAACGATGCTTCGGTGTTGTGGCAGATGGTTCATCCCGAAGACCGCCAGGCCATGGAGCGATCAGTGCAGGATTCCGCCCAAACGCTTCAGCCTTGGTCTTGGCAATGGCGGATTATCACCCCTTCGGGTCAGTTGAAATGGCTAGAGGCGGCGGGTCGCCCCCAACGGTATGAAAAGGGTGATGTGATTTGGGATACCCTCATTTTGGATGTGAGCGATCGCCATCGCATCCAAGCGGAACGCTATGCGGCGGAACTGGCATTACAGCAGAGTGAATCTCGCTATCGCCAGATGGTGGAGACCCAAACAGATTTTTTGCTGCGATCGCTCCCTGATACAACGATTACCTTTGCCAATGAATCCCTTTGCCAAATGTTAGGGGTGACATTGACAGAAATTATCGGCCGCAAATGGGTTGATTATGCCCATGGGGGGGATTTGAATCGAGAACAAACCCTAGAGCGGTTAGCCCAATTGACCCCAGACCATCCCACCTTTATGGCCGTCAACCGCGATCGCCGTCAGGACGGCCAAACAGGATGGACGCAATGGCTCAATCAGGGTATTTTCGATGCCGCAGGAAACCTCGTGGAATTGCAGTCTGTCGGGCGAGATATCACTGCCCTGAAACAAGCAGAAACCGCATTACAGGAAAGTGAAATGCTCTTCCGTTCCCTCTTTGAACAGGTGCGGGTGGGGATTATTTTTTGTGATGCCCAAGGACAGCTATTGCGAGTGAATCACAAATATTGTGAAATCACCGGCTATAGTCCCGAAGAATTGCAGAGTATGAACTGGCTCGACCTCACCGATGGTACGAATCGCGAGCGCCACACCCAACAATTAGCTGATATTATGGCGGGCAATACCCATTGTTTTATTCAAGAAGAACGCTATATCCGTAAGGATCACTCACAAATTTGGGTCGAAATTACCGGATCACGAATTCAAAATCTACAACAACAATCCCAGCTCATGGTGGGTATTGTTGATGATATTACCGATCGCAAACAGGCGGAATTTAATCTGGCGGAAAGTGAAGCCCGTTTTCGGCTGGTGTCGGAAAATATGAGCGATTTGGTTTGTATCCATGGCCCTGAGGGTCATTATCTCTACGTCACCCCCTCGAGTATCCTGATGCTGGGTTATCATCCCAATGAACTCTTGGGGCGTAACTTTTATAACTTTTGTCATCCCGAAGATCGCGGGCGCGTCAAAAAAGCCTTTTGCCGTCCCCATATTGTGGGCAAACCGGTGCCGATTACCTATCGAATCTGTAAAAAATCCGGTGAATATATTTGGCTGGAAACCTTCACAAAGTGTTTATCGGATCCCCTGGGCCAAATTCGCCATATCCAAAGCACCTCTAGGGAGGTGAGCGATCGGATTAAAATCGAAGAGCAACTCCGCTATGATGCCCATCATGATGCCTTAACGGGGCTGCCGAATCGCAGTTTTTTGATGGAGCGACTCAGTCAGGCGGAGCGCCGGGCTAAAGAAGAGCCTCATTTTTTGTTTGGCGTCTTGTTTCTCGATTTAGATCAGTTCAAGGTAATTAATGATAGCCTTGGCCATCTCATGGGGGATCAGTTGTTAGTGGCCATTGCCAATCAACTGCAATTGCTGATGGGTGTTAACCATTTTGTTTCTCGGTTAGGGGGGGATGAGTTTATTATTCTCCTGGAGGATTTAGATAATCTTGAAACGGCTATTCAGTTGGCGGAACAGATTTTGAAAAACCTGCGATCGCCCCTTGTCTTTGGGGATCGGGATATTTTCATCAGCACCAGTATTGGGATTGCCCTCTGGGATCGCACCTTACTCAAAGCTGATGATTTAATCCGTAATGCAGACATTGCCATGTATCGAGCCAAATTAGCGGGGCGATCGCGCTATGCCATTTTTGACCCCGCCATGCACCTGCAGGTGATCAACCGTCTGCAACTGGAAAATGATCTCCGCAAAGCCCTAGAACGGGGACAATTACTCCTGTTTTATCAACCTATCGTTTCCCTGGCTAGTCAGGAGATCATTGGGTTTGAAGCGTTGGTGCGGTGGCAACACCCTGGCCGGGGGATGATTCCGCCGGATCAATTCATCAGTATTGCTGAAGAAACCGGCCTCATTATCCCCATTGGCGCCTGGATTTTGGCCACCGCCTGCCAACAACTGGCCCAATGGCAACAACAATTCACCTATCAGCTCAAAATGAGCGTTAATTTATCCCTCAAACAACTGCAAGAATCAATCCTCATGCAGCAAATTGACGAGGTGATCACCACCACGGGGATTCGCTGTGAAGATCTCACCCTTGAAATTACAGAGAGTATGCTGGTGCAAAATGTCGCTGGCACCTGTGCGCTCCTGACACAAATCCGCGCCAAGGGTATTCAAATTAGTATTGATGACTTTGGCACCGGCTACTCTTCCCTCAGTTATCTCTACCAATTACCCTTGGATTTTCTCAAAATTGACCGCACCTTTGTCGAACAGATGCAGGCGGGATCGAAAAATCAGGTGATTGCTGAGTTAATCATTGCCCTGAGTAATGTCTTGGAGTTACAGGCGATCGCCGAAGGCATTGAAAACCCCCAACAGTTGCAATGGCTCCAAGCCCTAGAATGTGAATTAGGCCAGGGCTACCTCTTCTCCCGTCCCTTGAGTGCCCAGGCAGCGACGGAATTGCTACAAAGAGGGGCGATTATTTCCCCTAGCCCCAGTTCTTCCAATTAAGGCGGCGGCTTTTGTGGCATAAGCCTGTCAATTCATGCGACCATAACGGTCTATGAGTGAAATGTTCCCCTCTATCCTCCCTTTGTCAACCGCTGCACTTCTCTTTTGAAAGCCTCCCAATGATGGACCTGCCCGTTGATGCGCTCACCGCTGGCGTAAGCCGCTCGAACCCTTCGCCACGCCGGACGAAAATTGTGGCCACCGTTGGCCCCGCTACCCTTGAACCCGATGTTCTGCGGGAACTGATTGAGGCTGGGGCCAACACATTACGGCTCAATTTTTCCCACGGTACCCACGCAGATCATCATCGGGCAGTGCGTTTGATTCGCCAAACCGCCTTTGAGTTGGATCAACCGGTGGGGATTCTTCAGGATCTCCAGGGGCCGAAAATCCGCCTCGGGAAATTTGAGGGAGGGCCGGTGCAGGTGAATAAGGGCGATCGCTTCATCCTCACCAGTCATCCTGTCCCCTGCACCCATGAAATCGCCTACGTCAGCTATCCCAAACTCACCGACGAAGTTCCCCCAGGGGCGATGATTCTCCTCGATGATGGCAAAGTGGAAATGGTCGTCGATGCCGTGGATCAGGAGAGCAAAGAACTCCATTGCCGCATTGTGGTGGGGGGGAAGCTCTCCGATAACAAAGGCGTTAATTTTCCCAATGTTTCCCTCACCGTCAGCGCCCTCACGGAAAAAGACCGCAAGGATCTGATGTTTGGCCTCGATCAAGGGGTGGACTGGATTGCCCTCAGTTTCGTACAACGGCCCCAGGATATTCTTGAAATCAAAGAACTGATCGCCAGTACAGGGAAATCCGTTCCCGTCATTGCCAAGATTGAAAAACATGAGGCGATCGAACAGATGGACACGATCCTGGCCCTCTGTGATGGTGTGATGGTGGCCCGGGGAGATTTGGGCGTAGAACTCCCCGCCGAACAGGTTCCCCTCCATCAAAAGCGGTTGATTGCCACCGCCAACCGTTTAGGGATTCCCGTGATTACCGCCACCCAGATGCTCGATAGCATGGTGAACAGTCCCCGCCCCACCCGTGCGGAGGTGTCCGATGTGGCTAACGCCATCCTTGATGGCACCGATGCGATCATGCTCTCCAATGAAACCGCTGTAGGTAACTACCCCGTGGAAGCAGTGGCAACCATGACCCGCATTGCCCTCTGTGTGGAGCAGGAGGCCCCCGCCCATCGTCATTTCCAAAATCCCCAACGCTCCATCCCCGATGCCATTTCCGGCGCGGTGAGCCACATTGCCCAGCAATTGGATGCAGCGGCGATTATGACCCTCACCAAAACCGGTGCCACCGCCCGCAATGTCTCGAAATTTCGCCCCCATACCCCAATTTTAGCGGTCACGCCCCATGTGGATGTGGCGCGGCAGTTGCAACTGGTGTGGGGGGTGCGGCCGCTGTTGGTGTTGGATTTACCCTCCACGAGCCAAACCTTCCAGGCGGCGATGAATGTGGCCCAGGAAAAGCAACTGCTCCATGATGGGGATCTGGTGATTCTCACCGCTGGCACGTTGCAGGGGGTCGCTGGCTCTACGGATCTGATTAAGGTGGAAGTGGTGACGGCGGTGCTGGGTGAAGGGGTGGGGATTGGTGAAGGTTCGATTACGGGCCGGGCGCGGGTGGTGCGCAATCCTCGGGAGATTGGTAATTTCAGCCCTGGGGAAATCCTCGTGGCTCCCCACACCAATGCCGACTATGTGGATGTGATCCGTAAAGCCGGGGGGATTATTACCGAAGAATCCAGCCTCACCAGCCATGCGGCGGTGATTGGGCTGCGGTTGGGGATTCCGGTGATTGTCGGGTTAAAGCACGCCACGGAATTAATCGGGGAAGGGGCGATCCTGACCTTGGATTCCCAACGGGGTAAGGTGTACTTTGGAACGCGGGCGAAGGGATCGGAAGTCCACGGCAGCGTTTAGCAAGCTGTGGGTTTGTAGTCCGGACTTTGCTTAAGGCTGTTTCTCTCTAGTTTTTGGATGAAAACGCAATGACAACAATTTTGGTCACAGGGGCAGCGGGGTTTGTGGGGTTTCATCTCTGTCAGCGGTTGCTGCAAATGCCGGGGGTGACGGTGGTGGGGTTGGATAACCTCAATCCCTATTACCCAGTGAGTTTGAAGGAAGCACGGTTGGCCCTGTTACGCCCCCAGGCCAATTTTGAGTTTGTGCCGTTGGATTTGGCGGATCGGGAGGGGATGGCGCGGTTGTTTGGCGATCGCCCCTTCTCCACTGTGGTTCACCTCGCCGCCCAGGCGGGGGTGCGCTATTCCCTGGAAAATCCCCATGCCTATGTGGACAGTAACCTGGTGGGGTTTGTGAATATCCTTGAAGGCTGTCGCCATCAGGGGGTTGGGCATTTGGTCTATGCCTCCTCCAGTTCCGTCTATGGCCAAAATCCAAAAGTTCCCTTTGCCGTTGGGGATAATGTCGATTATCCCGTTAGTCTCTACGCCGCCACCAAAAAGGCCAATGAGTTAATGGCCCATTGCTATAGCCATCTGTACCAGATCCCCATGACGGGCCTGCGGTTCTTTACGGTGTACGGCCCCTGGGGTCGCCCCGATATGGCCTATTGGAAATTTACCGAGGCGATCTTGGGCGATCGCCCCATTGATGTCTACAACCACGGCAAAATGCAGCGGGATTTCACCTACATTGATGATGTGGTGGAGGGCGTGGTGCGGGTGATGGCGAAAATTCCTGAACCCCAAGGCCCCAACCAAGCCCAGTACAAAATTTATAACATCGGCAACCATCAACCCATTGAACTGATGACGATGATTGAGATCCTCGAAACCTGTTTAGGGCGCAAGGCGGTGAAAAATATGCTCCCCATGCAGCCGGGGGATGTCCCTCGCACCTATGCCGATGTGGAAGACCTCCGCCGGGATGTGGGATTTAGCCCCAGTACCCCCCTAGGGGATGGTCTCGCCCGCTTCGTCGCCTGGTATTGCGACTATCATCAAATTGCCCCTCCTGCTAGATTTTGAGGATTATTTCATGGCCGCAATGAATATCATTTTGACTCTGGCTGTGGTTGTGGCAGCCCTATTATTGTTCATCACGGAACTGCTACCTGTTGACCTCATTGCCATCATCATTATGGTGAGCTTGATGGTGCTGAAATTAGTCACACCAGAGCAGGGCATTGCCGGATTTGGCAATAGTGCGACGATTACCGTCATGGCCATGTTTATCCTCAGTGCCGGCATTGCCAAAACCGGCGCGATCCAATTTGTCAAAAAAGCCTTAATTCGTCTTGGCGGCAATCATCCCGGTCGGCAAATTTTAGCCATGGGGTTTCTCATTGGCCCCATCTCCGGTTTTTTAAACAATACCGCCGTGGTGGCGGTGATGTTACCCATTATTGAAGATTGGTGTAAACAGCAAAAAATTTCTGTTTCTAAGGTGTTAATTCCCCTCTCTTACCTGTCAATTTTAGGGGGGATGCTCACCTTGGTGGGCACTTCCACCAATATTCTCGCCAGTGGCCTTTCCGTTAAACTGGGTTATGGTGAGTTTGGTATTTTTCAGTTCACCAAATTAGGCATTTGTGTATTTGGCATTGGCTTGATCTATTTGGCCATTTTTGCACCGCGCCTTTTACCCGATCGCAAATCCTCCACAGGGACGCTCATTGCTGATGACTATGATTTAAAAGACTATGTCACCGAGGTATTGGTTACGCCTCAATCGATCCTGGTGGGTAAAACGCTGCAAACCAGCCAAATTCAGCGCACCTTTGATTTAGATGTCTTGGAGATTATTCGCCAAGGGACAAGGTTTTCCCCACCCTTAGCGGATAAAATCATTAGTATTGGCGATATTTTGGTGGTGCGCAGTTCCCGGCAGGAGTTGCTGAAAATCCGTGAGCAACAGGGGTTAGATATTCTGGCGGATGTCAAGTTTAAGGATGACCTGACCGCAGATTTGGAATCTGGGGAAGAGAAGATGGCAGAGGTGTTGATTATGTCCAATTCTCGCCTCGTGGGAACAACATTAAAGGAAATGCGGTTTCGCCAACGGTATAACTTAACGGTGTTGGCGATCCGGCGGGGGGCGGAGGTGGTGCGGGGCCGGTTCGGTCGTGTACCCCTGCGGTTTGGGGATGTGCTGCTGGTACAGGGGCCGAAGCAAAGTTTTATCGGGTTACAAACAACGCGGGAGTTGTTGGTGCTGGAAGAACGGGATGTGGAAATGATGCGTCAAAACAAGGCGGCGATCGCCATCCTCATCGGTTTAGCGGTGGTGTTGTTGTCTGCCTTTGAGATTATGCCGATTTTGGTGAGTGCCTTGGCGGGGGTGGTGTTGATGGTGTTAACGGGGTGTTTAAAGCCGGGGGAAATCTATGGGGCGGTGCGTTGGTATATTATCTTTTTGTGGGGGGGGTTAATTCCCCTCGGTACAGCCATGGAGGAGTCGGGGGCGACCCAATGGATCGCGGCTCAATTACTGATGTTTTCGGGGCATTTTTCTGGCTATTGGCTCCTGGTGATGTTCTATTTAGCCACGGCAATCCTGACGGAACTTTTATCTAATAACGCCTCAGTGTTGTTAATGTTACCCATTGCGGCGGCGGTGGCTAAAACCCTCACTCTGAATCCCTTTGCTTTTATGTTTGCGGTCATGTTTGCCGCTTCCAATAGTTACATGACCCCCATCGGCTACCAAACCAATACGATGGTGTATGGGCCGGGGGGTTATCGCTTTTTTGATTTCACCCGCATTGGTGCGCCTCTCACCTGTATTCAAACCCTATTAACACCGGCCCTAATTATTTTCTTCTACGGGTTATCGCCGAGTTAAGGGCCGACATTTCACAGGTTGCTTCATGGTGCGTCAGACCGGATCAACGATGATGTTGATGCTATTGAATGGTGTCTGACGCACCGTTCATTAGTATCATTGGTCTGATGGCTCAACCGCGACGATAGGCGGTCATCGGTTCTTTAATCCAGCGAATATAAAGATGTTTGAATGTGGATTTGAGGATCCGGGGTGCGCCGAAATCGATGGGCACGAGGGTATCGGAGAGCCGCCAATCGGAGATGGCGAGATCCTCCGGTTGGGCGTGGGGAAATTGGATGTCCTCCCAGGCAGGGGTGAGGCCTAACCGTTGGGCGGCGGCGAGGGTGGGGACGGTATCGGGGTCAACACCGAGGATGGTGGCAAAGGCGCGATCGCCCGCAAACACCTGATCCGTTGCCCCTAAAATCCCCAAATGCCGAGGTTCCCCCCCACTGGGGCCATTGCCTTCATGGCCAATAATGCCATCGATGATCGTTAAATTGGGGGCGATCGCCGCTGCGGTTTGCACCAACATTTCCCCAAAGCGGGCGGCATCTTTCCCCGCTTCCAAATGCCACCAGGCTTTCATTTTCCCTGGCACACAGCCAAACAGATTTTTCACACCCAAGGTCAGGGTCAGTTGGCAATGGGATTTCACCTTGGGCAAATTAATCACCACATCCGCATTCATCGCTTCTTTACTGAGGCGCAGATGCTGAAAATCTTGGGCGGCAACTTCGTAGCGTTGGCCGTGGAATTCCACCACGGGAATCCCTAAATCCTGCAACATCGGCAAATAACCATTACTGCGGGCCACCCCCTTAGCGGTACCAAAGGCGGGGCTATCCCCCAGGAAGGGTTTACCCCCAGCGGCGATCACCGCTTCGGCTACAGCGGCCACCAGTTCGGGGCGGGTGATACATTCTTGGCCGGGGCGGCTACCGGTGAGGAGGTTGGGCTTGAGGAGAACGCGATCGCCCTCCTTCACCATTGCCTCCATACCGCCAAAGGGAGCAAGGAGGGTGGTTAACTGTGCTCGTAGTAGATCGGCATCGTAGCTGGGTACGGGCAGGAGGCTAACAATGGGCATAGTGGTTAGGGGAAAGACGTTGCCCCCCATTGTAAGCAGTTCACAGGAAAGCACTGGGGGAGATGTGGAAATATTCCCCCAAAATCTTGGCCTGGGCTTTGCTGATCCCCACGGCGTGACTGTTGATTTTGGGAGACTGTGACGAAAGGGGGCCTAAACCGCCAGGAACTGTTGGATTACCTCTTGGCTCAGATCTTGGGTGCGGCCTGAGGCCACAATGCCCCCCTTTTGCATCGCGTAATAGCGATCGGCTTGGCGGACAAAATGGAGATGCTGCTCCACCAACAGCACCGAAATTCCCGTATTGGCGATAATTCCCTTCACCGCCGCCTCAATTTCTAAAATAATTGAGGGTTGAATCCCCTCCGTTGGTTCATCCAAAACCAATAACTGAGGTTTGCCCATTAAGGCACGGGCGATCGCCAACTGTTGCTGTTGCCCGCCGCTCAAATCCCCCCCCATGCGGTTTAACATCGTTTTCAACACCGGGAACAACTCGAAAATTTCCTCAGGAATCGCATTCAGCTTCCGGCTCCCCTTGGGCCGCGCCTCCAACCCCAATAGCAAATTTTCCCGCACCGTCACCCTCGGAATCACATCCCGACCCTGGGGCACATAGCCGATCCCCAGCCGCGCCCGTTGATCCGGCGTTTTTTTCCCCAGAGGTTCCCCCATAAACTCCATCGAGCCGGTACGGGGTTTTAATAACCCAATCAGCGTTTTTAATAGCGTCGTCTTGCCCACACCATTGCGGCCAATCAGACAGACCATTTCCCCCGCCTGCACATTTAAATCCACATTGCGTAAAATATGGCTTTCACCGTAATAAACATTTAAATCGGATATTTTTAAAATGGAGCGGTTCGTCGATTCAGGGGTGGGGGTTTCCGTTGTGGCTTGGGTCATGGTTTCCAAAAGATTGCAATGAACAAATCAAGGGGGAGAATCCCCCTCATCAAGACTTTAGTTTGCTTCTGGGGTCGAAACTTCGGTATTTTGGGCTTGAACTTCTGCCTCAATCGCCTCAACCCTTTCCGGAGGCAAGGCTAAAAGTTCCAGCAGTTTTTGATAAACTGCACTGCCGGCCTGATTAATCGTGTTGGAGTGGATGATTTCATAGCTGAGACGCAGCACCATTTCCCGCTCCGTTTCCGTTGCCAGTTGAGGGATTAAGGTTTCCAGAGCAATTTCCTTACCCAGATAATTCTTCAACTCTTCCCGCAGTTCCGCCTGATGGGCCGGATCATCAGAAAATTGTTGACTGAGACGGGTTAAAATCACCCGCATTTGTTCCGGGGCAAAATTGCCATCAGCCCAGGCCATCGCCGCCGCAATCCGTAACATGCGCATCTGATCCGGTGTCACCGTTGGCGCTTGGCCCAAATACACCTCAATGACGCGGGGATCATTTTGAATCTCATCCATCGTGCCTTCACAGAGCACGGAACCTTGGTGCAATACTGTCACTTGGCGGGCAATTTGCCGCACAAATTCCATATCATGTTCAATGACAATGATTGAATGACTTTGGGCTAGGGAAATAAGCAGATCCCCCACCCGTTCCGTCTCCTCATCGGTGAGGCCGGCAACGGGTTCATCCACGAGGAGTAAATCGGGGGATTGAGCCACCAACATACCAATTTCTAACCGTTGTTTTTCGCCATGGGACAGGAGTTTAGCCGGGAGATCGGCTTTGCTGCTGAGGCTGATGGTTTCCAGGAGGCGGATCACCGTTTGGCGATCAGCGCTAGCAGACTTCCCGGCCCCCGTTGTTTTACTAAACAATGTTGCCAAGACATTTTTACGACGATTGGCCGCCAGATCGAGATTTTCCCGCACCGTCAGATTGAGATAAACTCGGGGGGTTTGGAATTTACGGCCAATACCGAGGCGAGAAATTTGGTGCTCCGGGATTTTCCGTAAATCTTTACCCTTAAACCGTACCGTGCCGCTGGTGGGTTGAACTTTGCCGGTGATGATGTCGAGAAACGTTGTTTTTCCCGCACCGTTGGGGCCAATAATTACCCGTAATTCACCGGGTTGCATGGCAAAGGTGAGGTTATTGAGGGCTTTAAAACCGTCAAAGCTGACGGTGAGATTATCAATTTCGAGGATAGGGGCAGGCATGGCGATTACTGAGGGATGGGATTATTTAGGCTTGGTTAATTGTTCCCGTTCGGCTAAAACCTCGGGATCGGTTTCTAAGCTGGGATAGGTAATCATGGGCGGTGCAAAGCGCGATCGCACCTTGGGCCAAACAAACGCCGTTAACCAACCGATAATCCCATCGGGTAACACCGTCACGACGAGCAGGAAGAGAAAGCCTTGGAAAAATAACCAAACTTCTGGGAATTTTGCACTCAAAGTGACGCGGGCATATTGCACCAATAACGTGCCGATCAACGCCCCCACCAGGGTTGCCCGGCCCCCCACCGCCACCCAGATGACAATTTCAATGGAAAATGCTACCTCCATTTGACTGGGGGTAATAATCCCCGATTGCACGGTAAATAACGCCCCCGCAACACCAGCGATCGCCCCTGACACCGCAAACACCACCACCTTAAACCAAGTGGGATCATAGCCGGAAAACCGCACCCGGTTTTCATCATCCCGAATCGCCACCAACAGCCGCCCAAACCGGCCACTGGTGAGCCAACGGCAGAGGAGATAAACGACAATCACCGCGATGACAGTGTATTGATAAAAAGCCCACTGCATCCGCGCTGACCCCACCACCTGGCCAAACAGTTGGGCCGTATCGGTTTTTAGCCCGTTAGTGCCATTAATCAGCTTTTGCTGCCCATTGAAAAAATTAAAAAAGACCAGTAATGCAGCTTGGGTAAGAATCGAAAAATACACCCCCTTAATGCGGTTCCGAAACACCACATAACCCAAAATTCCCGCCACAATTCCCGGGACGAGGACGATGAGGATCAGGGTGAGGGGAAAGGAATAGTAGGGGTACCAAAAAAATGGTAGATCTTCAACCCCATAGAGGCGGAATAAGCTCGGGATTTGACCCTCCGGCAGTTGCAAACTAAAAT
>RECT01000125.1 GCA_007693875.1 Spirulina sp. DLM2.Bin59 | reverse complement strand
GCGCTGTCGCGCCTGGCCGCGCAATTGAGCGAGGCTGAGACATTGCGGGCATCCGCCCTGATCATCGGTTGAGGGGAATTGGTGATAACCCAACCGCAGACGGGGCAAGAATGCCGGATCCTGGCGAATCTCCGCCGCCACATCGGGAATTTCCTCCAGCCACCGTTGCAGTACTGGACTAGATTCCACCATTTCAGGATCAAGGTTTAAGTCTTCGGGACTCAGGGGTTGGCCATGGGCGGGGATTGCCAGGGTAGAGGGGATTAAGAGCAAACTCAGGAGAACTTTCAGCATACTTAAAGGGTTTGGGGTTAGTTTCCGCTTTCACCGCGTCCCCAGGGTAAACCGGACGCGGGCTAGGGGTCTTCACCAAAACACCAGGCGATCGCCCCCAGCCCGATCAATCCTAACGCCAACCACCCCATTAGTCCCAATTGCCGAAACATCCACAGGGGCAAGTCCGTCAACAACTCGAACCCAAACCAGTTCACCGTCATAAACAGTAAAATTGCAACAATCACCAACATTTTTTTGCTCCTGAACACCCATCGGTTGATCCAAATTTAAGAAATGTTTAACAAGGTTAAGTCATCATTTTCTAACAATTAATAGTATTTTTCCATTAAAAAGTACTACGAGGACATCCTGGTTCAGTCAAAAGCAATAGACAAATTTGGTAGATTTTGCAACAATGGGCCCAAGGGTGGCCTGTCACCATCGTTGTGTGAATTGTATCATCAAAAATAGTAGCCTGCAATACATTTTGGTTTTGGCGCGAACAAGCGGCAGTAAAAATCAGAATTCAGCAGGGTTGGGCTGTCATCGGTTGTGGCATTGATGCTGTAGAAGCATAACCAACGGCTTTGCGGTGGGAGAACATACCTAGAAATCCTGTTCTCATTCAGGCAAAACCATTGTAGTCCATGAGTAATGGGTGCAGTTTTAAGCATAATATCGATAACTGTTAAGTTTACGATCAATCAATTCAACCCTTAAGGTCAGCATAATCTTGATGAAAATAGAGGTAAATCATGGATCGAGAAACCCTTATTTTGATTGTTGATGACAATAGCACAAACCTAAAGGTTTTGTCAGAAAGCCTCAAGGCTTCAGGCTATAGAATCCTGATCGCTAAATCGGGAGAAAGTGCTCTAGCTAAACTGGAAAAAATTCAGCCCGATTTAATTTTGCTAGATGTGATGATGCCAGGGATGAATGGCTTTGAAACCTGCGAAAAAATCAAGGCCTGTGACCCAATTAAAAATATTCCGATTATTTTTATGACTGCCTTGACAGATACAGACTATAAAGTTAAAGGCTTAAAGTTAGGAGCAGTAGACTACATCACCAAACCCTTTCAGCAAGAAGAAGTTCTCGCCAGAGTTAGCGTTCATACTCAATTACGACAACTCAGACAAGAGCTAGAGGAAAGGGTTGAACAAAGAACCGCTGAGTTACAACAAGCCTTGTTTGATTTAAAGCGAACCCAAAACGTTCTCATTCATCGTGAAAAAATGTCAGCCCTAGGAGAAATTATTGCCGGCGTTGCCCATGAAATCAACAATCCTCTCAGTTGTATTGTCGGCAATATCACCTTGATTGAAGACACCTGTACAGATTTATTCAATGCCTTAACTATTTATCAAGAACAAGGAAGCCTACCCCAAGATCTCCAAGCCCAAATTGATGATTTAGAGTTGGAGATACTCGCAGAAGATTTACCTAAAATGCTGAGTGCAGTTCAGGTGAGTAGCGATCGCATGACCAAAATTGTCACCTCATTGAGAACCTTTTCCCGCTTTGATCAAGAAGCAGCCAAGCCCATTGATATTCACATGGGTATTGATGCCAACCTCACGATTTTGCACAACCGACTCAAAGCTAGAAATACACACCCTGAAATTCAAATCATCCGCGACTATGGCGATCTTCCCAAAATTAACTGTTTTGGCGGCTTATTAAACCAGGTCTTTATGAATCTTTTTGCCAATGCTATTGATGCCATTGAAGAAAAAAATCAGGGTAAAACCTATGAACAAATTAGTCAATCCCCTAATCATATTAGGGTGAAAACCACCCTAGATGATCAGCAACTGATCATCATCATTGAAGACAATGGTCAGGGAATGAGTACAGAGGTGAGAAATCGTATGTTTGAACAGGGTTTTACGACAAAAACCATTGCCAAGGGGACAGGCTTAGGGATGGCGATCGCCCATCAAATCATCACCGAGAAACATCATGGCACCATTGAATGTGAATCGGAGTTAGGTATAGGCACAAAATTCATTATTAAAATACCGGTTGCAACCTAGTGATAGCTCAAGTTTTCGATTTTTCCAAAAATATAGGGTGTGTTAATTGTGTGCATGAACTCTATTGACTTTAAACATACAACAACTGAGGTTTAATTATGCTCATCAAATCCTTGAATTTCAAAACCATAAAGCTCTCCAACGTCTGGCAGTTTTCATCCATTGGCACAAAATTATTACTCTCCATTTTAATGGGTGTTTTGTTCAGTTCCGCTATCATGTCATTTTGGCTTTATCAAGTTCTCAATGAACAGGCTCAGAATGAAATTCGTCAAACCCTCCAAGCCAGAGTTTTAGATATTGATCGCAAACTCAGTAATGTTGAGCAACATGTTCAGGGTCTAGCCACAACCCTTAAGACCATCAGGCAAAATCCAGGCTTAACCGCAGAAGATTATCAACAATTAGTATTTAACTTTTTCATCAACCGTCCCCATCCTGAGTTGATCATGGGAACATCCTTTGGTCAGATCAATGGTAGTATCATTCGAGATCGACAGTTATTTTATCCCTACTACTTTTTGGATCAACAGGGTTCCCATGATATTGGTGAGTTATTGCCCCCACCCCATGAAAATATTCGCTATGTTGATATTACCGATGTGGAGTTTTATCCGCAGATTCGCTACTATCAAGATGCGATGCGTAATGACCAATTATTGTGGTTAGACCCCTTTGATTGGCATGGTATTACGATGACATCAGCGTTGTATCCCTTCAAAGGGCAAGCTGGTGAATCTTTAGGGATTATCGGCAATGATGTTAATGTCACCGCAATTACGGATACAGTTAGAAACCATGAAGTTATTCATGATCGTGGTTACTTTGTGATCATCAGTAAAGAAGGTAATTTATTGGCTTACCCCCCGGATCTTAATAAGGCTAAAAATAGAGTAAGTTACGAAAATATTCCTGAAATTAAAAATATTTGGTCTGATGTCTCTGCAAAAAATTCTGGCATCTTAATTAGTGACGGTACAATCTGGGCCTATGAGAAAATACCCAGTACAGAATGGATCATGCTAGCGGTAATCTCTCAAAAAGTGGTTGTGTTACCTGTGCTCAAAATTTCCCTAGGTACAGCCTTGGTATCTGCCATGATTATTTTGATCGTTGTACTCGGCTTTGTGCAATGGCTGAATCGAAGATTGCAACCCATTATTGATCAGTGTGATCAATTAGCGCAAATCAAAACAGAAGGCGATAGTGGGATGCCTTTGGATACTCTCGCTACTCAGCAAATGGATGAATTAGATGTTTTGTCCGTTTCTTTTGAGCGGATGAAAAATCAGCTTCAGGAATCATTCCTTATGCTTGAACGTCGGGTTCAAGAACGTACTGCACAGTTAGCTACAGCAAAGGAAATTGCCGAGTCAGCTAATCAAGCTAAAAGCCAATTTTTAGCAAATATGAGCCACGAACTCCGCACTCCCCTCAATGGGATCCTCGGCTATACCCAAGTCATGCAGAAAGCCAAAGATCTCAATCAATATCGTAAGGGTGTTGAAGTAATTCAACAGGCAGGTTCTCATTTATTAACCCTCATTAACGACATTTTAGATCTTGCTAAAATTGAAGCTCAAAAAATGGAACTCTTCCCCAAAGATTTTCATTTGCCTTCCTTTTTAGTGGGGGTTACGGAAATTGCTAAGGTGAAGGCTGAGAGTAAGGGGGTGGTGTTAACATTTCGCGGTGCCCATGATTTACCTGAGGGTATTCATGGGGATGAAAAGCGTTTACGGCAAGTTTTATTAAATTTGTTGAGTAACTCGATTAAGTTTACTGATGTGGGTCAAGTTATTTTTGAAGTGACTCGATTAAGTGATGATTTAGCCAACAATACCGCTAAAATCCGGTTTAAAGTTGAGGATACCGGTGTGGGCATGACTCCTGAGCAACTGGACAAGATCTTTTTACCCTTTGAGCAGGTGGGTTCTCAATCAAAACAGGTGGAGGGAACCGGCTTAGGGTTAACCATTTCTCGGCAGATTGTGACAATGATGGGGGGGAAATTTGAGGTGGAGAGTGCTGTGGGCGTGGGGAGCAGTTTTGCCTTTGCTGTGGATTTGCCCTTGGCGGCGAATTGGATGAAGACCGCCGTGGTTTTTGACCAAGGCAAGGTCATTGGTTATGAAGGTCAACAAAAAACGGTTTTAGTTGTGGATGATTTGCTGGTGAATCGTTTGGTGGTGATTGAAATTTTAAAGCCTTTGGGATTTACTTTAGTGGAGGCAACGAATGGTAAAGAGGCCTGGGCAGAGCTACAAAAGTTTGTCCCTGATCTGGTGATTACTGATATTTTAATGCCGGAGATGGATGGCTATCAATTAGCCCAAACCATTCGTGCTAATTATGCTCAGGACTTACCGATTATTGCGGCGAGTGCGAGTGTCTCTGTTGCGGATCAAGGGTTAGCGATCGCCGCTGGCTGTAACGATTTTCTTGATAAACCTTTAGATCTACAAAAGTTATTGAGTGCAATTCAAAAACACCTAAAACTAACTTGGATTTATGAGCAGGATGAGGCGGTCAATGTGCCAACAACAACCATAGAGGTGGAGCAGTTTGTTTTTCCCCAGCCCACGGAGTTAGTGGCCATCTATCAAGCCGTGGAGATTGGGGATCTGGATGCTGTGGAGGAGGAGGCTGAACAGTTGGCAGCAGCGAATCCAACCTATCGGGGTTTTTGCGATCGCCTCATCAATTTAGCGGCGGAATTTGACGAAAAGGCCATTGCTCAATTGCTCACAGACTGTGCAGCTCCACAATAACCGGCGTATGATCGCTGCTATTTTATGGCGATGGTATGATTGTTAATCACAGATAATCATAAATTTCTGGAATGTCGAGGGATCGTGATGTGCAACCTGCTCGGATAAAAAATTCTAATCCTTTATCAGTTTTGAGAAACACAGGACGGGGAGATTTTTTTACGTCAATAGCACAAACATCTTTCCCTTGAATATTTTCAAAGCGAATCTTGAGAAATTGAGGAACATTTGATCCCATTTTATCACAGACGATATTCACTAATGTTTGCTCAAACTGATCAAGGTTTCCTCTCGACAGTATGGACAAATCTTTCTCCAATCCGTAGATAGCACCATTATCCTCAACACCAATGATTAAGGTTCCACCCTCGCCATTGAGAAATGCAGCAATTGTTTTTAATACGCTGAATCTTAATTTTTCATTTTTGCCATTCTTGTTAATATCCCACTGAAAAGTGCTTTTGTATTCTAGGCGATCACTTTCTGGTAGAGTAATTAATTCAGTGATCGGGCGTAGATCGCCAATTTTGCGAATGGTCGTGAGGAAACGCCGCAGTTTTCGTTCTTCAATTTTTTTCTGAAGCTCAACTTCTGTGGCGGCAGTATCAATGACCATTTGATTAATTACCGCAATATATTGCCCAAAATAATCTTGCTCCAAATTGCCACGATTTTGCTCAATCCATTGATCATTTTGAACATTGCCCCACCGATTGAAATAGGTGATTGCCTCCTGGATCGACTCATGCAACACCTCAAACACATTGCCTCGCATATTTTTGGAAATATAGTCCCATGCTCCTAGTTTGAAAGCATTTCGGCAATCTATCACCGTGTCATTCGCGGTGAGAATAATCACGACTGATGATAAATTTCGTGATTTCACTTCATTCATTACTGCGAATCCGCTATCATCTTGCTCCATCCGCATATCAGCAATAATGACATCAAAGGGATGTGCCAATTTTTCTTGAGCTTGAGCCGCGCTGGTGGCTATTTCAATATGCTGGTATTGAAAGTCATGCAACCATTCTAAGAGTTCATTCAAAAATCGTGGAGTATCTTCCACTACCAGCAAATGAACATCATTGGTTTCCATTGTTATAAATCTCCTTGATCATAGGGAATATACAGTTCAAATTTTGCTCCATTAATTCCTGTTTCTCGGATATACCCATTCATTTGGATTAAAGTTTTACGAATGATAAACAAACCTAAACCACTTCCTTTCCCTTCTGGAGACGTTGTTTTTAGTGGCTGAAAAATCCAATCTTTTTGATGGGGCGACACACCTTTACCATTGTCCAGAAATTCGATAAATAAATATCGTTTCTCTCCAGGAATTGTCCGTCCCCAAATACCAGCAGGATTAACCACATCCTGAGACGTAATGTGAATGGTGAGATCTGGCTGATCAGCATTATGCTTGAGGGAGTTTTCCACCAATTCATTAAGCGCACTTTTGATTTTTTCTGCATCGCCGTTGAATTCAGAATCACTATTCTTAACATCTAGTATGATTCTAGCATGATCAATGCGGGGATTTTCACGCCATTTTGTAAATAGATGTTTAATCTGAAAACGATGGCGTTTAATTTTAATACCTTCATTAATGGCTTTCAAGTCACTTAATGCCATTTGAGTAAATTCTAACTGAGCTAAAAGTTTTTCAAACTGAGGATAGGATAAATTACCAACATTAAGTTTTCGCATTGCCCGCCGAGTTTTGGATTCAATGATCGCAAGCTGGTTGTTGACGAAATCAGAGATGTCATGGGCTGTAGTAGAAATGATTATCAAAATCCGACTATAATCTTCTTCTGGGATTGATTTGATTTCTTCCTTTTGAACCGCCCGACGGCGATCAACTTCTGTAAAAACTTCTTCAATATCTTGAACGATTCCTTTCAACAACTCTGACTGCTGAGATTGACGTAACAGCCGATAGGCAATTCCTTTAAGGATGCTGATTTCATTAGCAATTTTATGATACATTGCTCGGTTGAGCATTTCTGTATCAGTTAACCCGTCTAGAGTATCGGTTTTAACCATTTCAAAATATTCTTCTCCTCTCAAATTTAGGGTTAGCATTTCCATCGCTTGAGCATATCGAGGGGAATTTTCTTCAACTTGCTTCAATTTTTCAATCGCAGCGTCACTGTAAGGATTAGTGGCCAAGATACTTCTAGCACTGTAGAGCAATGTGCGTTCTTTATCATCTGAATGCTCAATTGCTTCTTGAAAATATTGCTCACCCTTTTTTGCATCATGAAGCTTGTAATACAAGCGACCTAGATTTATTCGGATTACGTTAGCATGATACAGTGTGGACTTAATTAAATCAATCTTTTCCAATTGATCAATTGCTTGCAAATATTCTTCACATTTTTCTAATGTACGAGCGTATTTAAAAAGAGTAGTTGCATCATTTGGATTGATTTTGAGTGATTGCTCAAAATATTCTATGGCTTGTTTATATTTTTTTAGTTCTGCTAAAGTATTAGCATAGCAACCAAGAGTAATTGCATCATCTGAATTAATTTTCAATGATTTCTCAAAATAATCTATTGCTTTTTCATGTTGTTCTAGTTCTGCTAGTGTACGAGCGAATTGAAGAAAAGTAATTGCATCATTTGGATTAATTTTGAGTGATTTTTTAAAATAATCTATTGCTTTTTCATATTGTCCTAACTTTGCTAAAGTGCAAGCATATTGACTAAAAATAATAGCATTGCTTGGACTAATTTTCAATGATTTCTCAAAATAATCTATTGCTTTTTCATGTTGTCCTAGTTCTGCTAATGTACGGGCACACCAAAGAAAAGTAATTGCATCATTTGGATTAATTTTGAGTGATTGCTCAAAGTATCCTACCGCTTTGTCATGTTGTCCTGATTTTGCTAATGTGCAAGCATATTGACTAAAAACAGTAGCATCATTTGGACTAATCTTGAGTGATTTCTCAAAATAATCTATTGCTTTATCATGTTGTCCTAGTTTTGCTAATGTACGGGCACACTGAAGAAAAGTAATTGCATCATTTGGATTAATTTTGAGTGATTGATCAAAGTATCTTACCGCTTTGTCATGTTGTCCTGATTTTGCTAAAATACTAGCATAGCGTCTGAGAGTGATAGAATTATTTGGATTAATTTTCAGTGATTGCTCAAAATACTTTAGTGCTTTTTCATATTGCCCTAATTTTGATAATAAATGAACATATTTACTAAAAGCATTTGCATTATTTTGGTCAATTTTCAGTGATTGCTCAAGATATTCTATTGCTTTTTCATGTTGTTCTAATTTTGTTAAAATACTAGCATAGCGCCTAAAAATAATAGCATCATTTGGTTTATGATTTGGATTAATTTTTACTAATTGCTTAAGGTGGTCTATTGCTTTTTCATGTTGTTCTAATTTTGCTAGAAAACGAACATAGTGACCAAGAGTATTTGCATCATTTAAATTGATTTTCAGTGATTGCTCAAAATATTCTACCGCTTTTTCATGTTGTTCTAATTTTGCTAAAGTACAAGCATAGCGACTAAGAGTAATAGCATCATTTGGATTGATTTTCAGTGATTGTTCAAAGTATTATAAAGCTTGTTTATGATGTCCTGACTCTGCTAAAGTATTAGCATAGCGACTAAGAGTAATAGCATCATTTGGATTAATTTTCAGTGATTGCTCAAAATATTTTATAGCTTGTTCAGGTTGTCCTGATTCCGCTAAAGTACAAGCATAACGACTAAGGGTAATTGCATTATTCGGTTCAAGTTGTAGTGAATTTTCTAACAGTCTTAGGGCTTCATCATATTTCCCAGAACATTTGATAGCACTAGCATAAAGATTGAGTGTTTTAGTATTTTGAGGTTCTAGCTGAATTAGCTTATCAAAAATAGGTAATGATTCAATCAGCTTACGTGCCTTAACTAACGCATTTGCATAAGCGCCCAGTAATTTTACATTATTGGGTTCAATGAGTTGGCCTTTTTTGAAAATACTAAATGCCTTACTGTGATTCCTAGCTTTAGCAAGAAACGTGCCGTACTTTCTGAGAATGTCAACATTGTCAGGAGAAATATCAAGTGCTTTTTCAAACAAAGAAAATGCTTCACCATACTTTCTAATTTGAGCTAAAGATTCCCCATATTCTATTAGTATTAATGTGTTGCGCGGTGCAACTTGTATAGCTTTTCTAAAAATGATAATCGCATCCTCATACTTTCTTTCTTGCATGAGTTCCTTGCCTTGATTAATCAATGTTTCTATGTAGCACTCATCATTCATATATTTTTTACTTTGCAGTGAAAGGTATACATACAAGCTAGACGCATTAAATACATTTGAACTAACTAAACTGCAACCAAGTCAATTAGTGCCTATATTCTAGCAAATATTAAGGATTATCCAAGCAGTTGTCTGCGCTTATCTTGAGTGCCACGTCATTTCGCTGAAATCAAGACTAGGCAAGAGTTCCAGCATTCAGGCTCAAAGGATCTAGCAGGATTAGGGCTGGTTTCCATTTTCACCGTGCCCCTGGGGCAAACCGGAAGGGGGGTTACGGGTCTTCGCCAAAACACCAGGCGATCGCCCCCAGCCCGATCAATCCTAACGCTAACCATCCCATTAGCCCCAACTGCCGAAACGCCTACAGGGGCAAATCGGTTAATGCCTCAAATCCAAACCAGTTCACCGTCATGAACAATAAAACTGCCACAATGACCAACATTGTTCCTTCTCCTTGGGGGAGGCGATCGCCTCAATCATTTATAACGTTAAGAATCATTCAAGCTCCACAATAACCGGCGTATGATCACTGGGTTTTTCCCGTTGGCGGGGTTCCCGATCAATGGTGCAGGAGATGGCTCGTTTGCTCAATTCCGGCGTGAGGTAAATGTGATCAATACGCCAGCCGCGATCGCGCTGAAATCCCCCCTGGCGATAATCCCACCAACTGTAATGGCCTGCTTCTTGGGTAAATTGGCGAAAAGCATCGGTTAAACCCAACTCTAACACCGACTGTAACGCCGCCCGCTCTGTGGGTGAAGCACCAACTTGATTTTCTGCTTTGGGTTCATAAATATCCCGATCCTCCAGGGCAATATTAAAATCACCACAGACACAAAGTTGAGCATCTTTGATTTTTAACTGGCTTAAATAGCTTTTTAATGCCGCTAACCATGTGAGTTTATATTCATACTTCTCACTCCCCACCGCTGACCCATTGGGTACATAGAGATTCACCACCCGAATGCCATTGATCACCCCACTAATCACCCGTTTTTGCTGATCCAACTCCGTCACCCCTAACACCGGCTCAAAGCCAATTTTCACATCGGCTAAGGGCTGACGGCTGAAAATCGCCACCCCGTTATAGGATTTTTGGCCGGCAATGGCGAGGTGATAGCCTAGGGCTTCAAAGGGTTCGCGGGGAAAGTCTGGATCGATGACCTTGGTTTCCTGTAAACAGAGGACATCGACGGGATTTGCAGTGAGCCAATCCTGGGCGATCGCCAATCGGCTCCGAATTGAATTCACGTTCCAAGTGGCAATTTTCATGGTTTCTGACCCAGACTAATATGATAAAGAAAATATTGCTCAGTTTCCACCAAAACACGGCGAAACTCCGCCAGGGGTTCAATGAATAAATGGGGTGGGGTTAATTCTAAGGGATAATTGAGAATTAAGAGTAATTCTCTGTGGGTATTGAGCAACGTCGTCACCTGCGCTAACACTTCCTCCGGCCCCACATCCTGACGCTCGGCATTAAAGAGGGTAAAACTGCCCAATTCCCCCCGCTCTGGGTAATAAATTTGGCGGTGCAGATAACCCGCAAGGGGGGCCATATTGGCATCGCGGCTACCCACAATAAATTCTCTATTTAAATCCTGCTGCTCAATATAGGCGGCGGTGGCTTTGCTGGCCGAAAATGGCGTGATGTAGTCGCGGACATAGGCGATTAAACCGGCGATCAGGTGCGCAGTGAGGATGAGGGCGAATAAGGGAGTTTGAGCACGTTTTACCCATTGATTTAAGGATTTTAACGGGGTGAATTGTGGGGGAATTTGCCAGGGGAGACAATCCACCGCGATCCAGAGGGCGATGATCAGCACGAGAAATAAACTCCCATAATGGCGGAGCGTGCCTAAAAACTTGATGTAGCTAAAGGCGATAATTTCCCCAGAGGCGAAGAGGTAAAAGCAGAGGGCAATGGGGCGGCGGCAGAGGGCGATCGCCCAAAATCCCAACAACCCCACCGCCAACGTCCCAAATAAAAAGCCATCGAAGCCCCGGCTATCCCCCGGAATCAACAGTAAAAAATACCCACTCCAGACCCGCGATAATGCCCGCCCGAACTGATGCCAATCCCAGGCAAAGAACCAACTGCTTAAACCCCCTTGCAGTTGACTATCACTGGGGGGAATGAGCATATAAAGGGAAGCCGCTAAACCGGCGATCGCCACCCCCACGCCGCCCCAAACATTCCCCCATCCCTGGGGGCGTAACTCTGGATAAAACCACCATTCCATCCCCAAGGTGAGTAACAATGCAAAGCCGATAAACAAACCATAGGCATTGCAATTGGCCATCAGGGCAATAAACAGCCCCACTCCCAGATAGGTTTGGTGACGACGGGGCCAGGCCACACAAAAGCTGAACATGAACAGCATGCCAATCCCGTAGTTGCGGCTGATCAGCAAATATTCATAGAAGGGATAATAGCTAAACGTGAGTAACAGCTTTTGCCAGGGGGGAAAGGGGCCACATTTCCAGAGCAGAACCATGGCCCCAATCCCCAAGCTTAGATGCAGACCCTGCATCAAAACTGGATCATCGCCCCATTGATTCACCAACGCCAAACTCAAATACCACAGCAGGGGATGGCCTTCATAGCGAATATGGGCGAAAAAATCCGGAATCGTTAAGCTATCCCGCACAATCAGCCAGACATTCATTTCATCCCGCCAGATCGCATGGTTGAGGATCCCCAATAGCCCCAACAGCACAAAACCACTGAGGGCAAAAAATTGGAGTCTTTGGGGGGGAATGGTGGCAATCTTCAAGGTGATGCAGGGGCCAAAATACCGAACCATTGTACCAAACAAAAAACCCCCCTTTCCCAAGGGGGGCAGGGGGATCAATCCCCCTCGGCATTGGGTCTACCACAGACCACGGATGGGCACAGGGGCGGCAGCAGGGGCAGGGGTAGCCGTAGCCGGAGGCAGGGGCGTGAAAGTAGAGGCCGGCCGTTCTGCCATGGACTCTTCCAATTGGGCCCAGAGCAGAGCGGTGCGCTCCTCAAGGGGGGGGAGCATTTCCGGTGCATCGGTGTAAAACACGCCATAGTGGCGAGGGTTGCCACATTCGGGAATGACGTTATTCATGCAATGGAAGCTGGTGCGATTCTCGTTCATATAATCCGGCATGGGGATGCGATGGTTTTCAGGCACTTCGTACATTTCGCCACCGCAATCGATGCTGGGGTTGTTGGCACAGATGAAGCCGCTACGGGTCAAACCATCTTCCGCCAAGTCATAAATCAGGTTAAGAGCAGAAACGGGATCAAAATCAGCGGGGTTGGTGCTCAAAATTTGCGCCGCCGCTTTGGGGGCAAAGGCCGCCACCCCAACCAAGCTGATCGTACCCAACAATAAAGAATGTAAGCGCATTACCATTTACTCCTCGGAATGTTTGAGACCACAGGCAGGCTTGCCTGTGCCCATGGTTCAGTATATGCCAAGATATGAATACTCCTCCACCTGCTACGCGAGGTGGCGGTGTCTTAATTAGAAGGAT
>RECT01000189.1 GCA_007693875.1 Spirulina sp. DLM2.Bin59 | reverse complement strand
ACCATGCCCCGGCATCAATTTTTACCCCCCGATCAACCCAACAACCTCCAAGTCCTCATCCAAGGCAGTGCCAACAACATCAAAATTGGCGTTGCTGCCGAACATCCTGTCAATGAAATACGCGGCAGCTTTTTAGAGCAATTTTTCCCTGCCGATGTGATCAATGCTTTGCTAACCTTTAGTGCTGTTGCTATTAGTTACCTGATTCCTTGGCTCTTTAGTACCAAGTAGCAACTTCCCCGTTTATCCTTCTTCTGCTGCTAAAACATAGCCCGTATAATCCTTCACAAAATCACAAACCGCTTGATAATCTGCACCGTTACCTTGGGGCGTGAGAATCACCGGCAACCCCGCATCCGGGAGCCAAAACGTCACCTTGCGACCCGGGCCATAGCAAAAACTGCTCACCCTGGCGAGGTTGACCACATAGATGCTGCGATCGTAGTTGAGTTTAAACCAGTGGTGGGGTTCGGGACTGTCTAAAAGATGTTCAGTATAGGCAGCAATGCGGGCATAGGTGTCGGGATTGCCAGCCTCGGTGAGAACAATGGGAATGGCAGAATTGGGCAACCAGAAACTGAGCCGGCCATTGCGGCCATGGATAAACGCCGTGATTTGTTCCAGGTCTACTAGATAAATCTGCCGATGTTCAGGAATTTTGACCCAATCTGCCACCGTTTTTGACTCCTAGGGATTTGATAGTTCCACCGCTTGGGTTTCTGGGGGCTTGGCTAGCCCGTAGCCGGTTTGGGCAGTTCCTTGGGTAGCGCGATCGAGGGCTGCATGGATTACACCCCGGAAAAGGGGATGGGGACGGCTGGGGCGGGAGCTAAATTCGGGGTGGAATTGGGTGGCAACAAAAAAGGGATGGTTCGGGTATTCGATCATTTCCACGAGACGACTATCGGGGGATGTGCCGCTAATCACATAGCCGGTTTCGAGAAAGAGGTTGCGATAGGTGTTGTTGAATTCGTAGCGGTGGCGGTGGCGTTCGTAGATTACCTCTTGGCCATAAAGGCGGGCAGCGATGGTTTTGGGGGCAATGCGACAGGGATAGAGGCCGAGGCGCATGGTTCCCCCGAGATCCACCACGTCCTGCTGTTCTGGCAGGAGGTTGATCACGGGGTTATGGGTGGTTTCATCGAATTCGGCACTGTTGGCCCCTTCCAGGTGGGCCATATTGCGACCCCAATCGATGATGGCGCATTGCATCCCTAAACAGAGGCCCAGGAAGGGCAATTGTTGCTCCCGGGCGTATTGAATCGCCTGCACCTTGCCATCCACCCCCCGGATGCCAAACCCACCGGGAACGATGAGGGCATGGACATCCCGGAGGTAATGGGCGGCTCCTTTGGTTTCGATGTCTTCGGCACTGATCCAGCGGATTTTAACGGCACTTTCGGCGGCGATCGCCGCATGGCCCAAAGCCTCCACCACCGATAAATAAGCATCGCTGAGTTTGACGTATTTCCCCACCAAGGCCACCTCTAAATGATGGGTGGGGGCCTGCATCCGCTCCACAAGGGTTTGCCATTGTTTTAAATCCGGCTCCCGCTGCTCCAGGTGAAGGAGGTCTAAACTTTGGCGGGCTAGGCCCTCCCGCTCCAAAATCAGCGGCACTTCATAGATACTGCTGGCATCCTGAGCCGTAATCACCGATTCCACCGGCACATCACAAAATTCGGAAATCTTTTCCTTCATCGTCCCCTCAATGGGTCGCTCGGTGCGGCAGACGAGGATATCCGGTTGAATGCCGATGGAGCGGAGTTCTTTAACGGAATGTTGGGTGGGCTTGGTTTTCATTTCCCCGGCGGCGGCAATCCAGGGCAGGAGCGTGACATGCATATAGATGACATTTTTGCGGCCCACATCTTTACGGAACTGGCGAATCGCCTCCAGGAAAGGCTGGGATTCAATATCCCCCACCGTGCCGCCAATTTCCGTAATAATTACGTCGGAATGGGTGTTTTTTTCCACCCGCCGGATCCGCTCTTTAATTTCGTTGGTGATGTGGGGGATGACTTGCACCGTGCCGCCGTGGTAATCTCCCCGCCGTTCTTTATTTAACACCGATTGAAAGACGGAGCCTTGGGTGACGCTGTTAAAGCGGGACATGGAGGTATCGGTGAACCGCTCATAATG
The DNA here is from genome assembly GCA_007693875.1 of Spirulina sp. DLM2.Bin59. Classification (GTDB taxonomy): domain Bacteria; phylum Cyanobacteriota; class Cyanobacteriia; order Cyanobacteriales; family Spirulinaceae; genus Spirulina. The sequence continues at coordinate 10,762 of RECT01000189.1, read as the reverse complement.
GCCCAGGTCTAAATCCGTTTCGGCCCCGTCTTCGGTGACGAACACTTCCCCATGTTGAAAGGGACTCATCGTGCCGGGATCGACGTTGATATAGGGATCGAGCTTCAGGATCGAAACAGAATAGTTGCGGGATTTGAGGAGGCGGCCAAGGCTGGCGGCCACGATGCCTTTACCAATGCTGGAGACCACACCTCCGGTGACGAATACGAATTTAGACATACAAGTTGAATTTAGGGAGTAGGAAGTGGGAAGTGGGAAGTGGGAAGTGGGGGAGAATGTTAAACTTCTCGATCCTCTTTTCTCTCTCCTCTCTTCTCTGATCTTGTCCATTGTGCCATAGTGGGTTCTTCCCCCTGTGGGGGGTCTAACGCAGACAGCGGATCGCTTCGAGGAGGCCCTTGGCTTTGTTGAGGGTTTCTTGATATTCCGATTCAGGGACGGAATCGGCGACGAGACCCGCACCGGCCTGGACGGCGACGAGGTGCTGATCGACCCCCTGGGGCCGGACGACCATGGTACGAATGGCGATCGCACTATTCAACTGGCCCTCAAAATCGTAGTAACCATAGACCCCAGAATAGGGGCCGCGCCGTTCCGGCTCCAGTTCGTGGATGATCTCCATGGCGCGAATTTTTGGCGCACCGCTGACGGTGCCGGCGGGAAAGGTGGCCTTGAGCAGATCCCAAGCGGTTTGATCGGGGGCTAATTCCCCCACCACATTGCTAACAATGTGCATGACGTGGGAATACCGTTCAATCACCATCAACTCATTGACCTGCACCGTCCCCCACCGACAGACCCGGCCCAGATCATTACGACCTAAATCCACGAGCATGACATGCTCGGCAATTTCCTTGGGATCTGCGAGCAAGTCCTGCTCTAGGGCCAAATCCTCCTGATGGGTTTTGCCCCTGCGCCTCGTTCCCGCGATGGGCCGGACGATGGCCTGGGTGGTGCCATCGGGGCTTTTTTCGGCCTTGACCATGACTTCAGGACTAGAGCCGATAATTTGCCAGTTGTCAAACTGAAAATAGGCCATATAGGGGGAGGGGTTGACCAAACGGAGGGAGCGGTAGAGGTCGAAGGGTTCGCCGTGGTAGGGGGTTTGCAGCCGTTGGGAGAGGACAACTTGAAAGATATCCCCAGCATGGATGTATTCCTTGGCGGTTTCGACGTTGGCGCAGAATTGTTCGGGGGTGGTGTTGCTCGTGTAGGCCAGTTCGGGGCTGTTGGTGCTGGCCAGTTCGAGGGGTTTGGCTTCGATGGGGAGGGGGAGTTGTAGTTTTAAAACCAGTTTGGTGATGCGATCGCAGGCGGCTTGATAGGCTTCCTCTAGGTTTACCTGGGGATCGCGGAGATCAGCATAGGCGATCGCCCAAATCTTCCGCTTCACTTGGTCAAAAATAATCAGGTTATCCACCTGCATCCAGACCCCATCGGGGAGATCCCCCGGTTCGGGGGCATGGATCGGCACACGGGATTCAATCCAATGGATCAACTCATAGCCCCAAAACCCAAACAGGCCACCAATACCGGGGGGCAGTTCTGGCAATGTCACCGGTTGATAGGGGGCGAGGCATTGGGTGAGAATATCAAAGGGATTGCCTTGGTAGTCCTGGACTGTGCCATCGCGATGGGTTTGGCGGGTCTGATCCCCCTTGGTGGACAATACCCAAACGGGATCGCACCCCAGGAAGCTATAGCGGCCAATGGTTTCCCCCCCTTCTACAGATTCCAGCAGAAAGCTATAGGGTTGGCCCCCGCAAACCTTATACCAAGCGGAGACCGGCGTTTCGAGATCCGCCACCCATTCCTGATAGACGGGCACAAAATTGCCCCGCTGGGCAAGGGCTTGAAATTCAGACAGTTCAGGAAAAATCATTGTCGCCAGGAGTCAAGGGAAAACCGCCAAGATGGCTCTTTCCCAGTGTAGGGCACAGGGGCAAAAAATCCCCTCGGGTTATGGGCCGCAACCCTAGGCCGGGTCGGTATTCGCCGCGATTATCCCCTGGAACCATTGGGCGAGGCGATCGCCAAAAGCAGCTAAGGAGTATTCCTGCTCTGCCTGGGCTCGGCATTGTTGGCGATCGATCTGGTCAAGACGGGCGATCGCCCCCACTAGGCCCGCCACCTGATCCGGCTCCACCAACCAACCCGTTTGCCCATGGCGAACAATCTCCGCCGGCCCGCCCCGGTCATAACTAATCACCGGTACACCACAGGCCAAAGCCTCCATGGCCACATTGCCAAAGGCCTCCAGCCAACGATGGGTCATTAACAAGGCTCGACATTGCCGCAGGCCCGCCTGAAGATTATCCGTGTCTAAAAAACCTCGATAATCCAGGGGCGCATTGGGGTAGCGGCGACGAATATCCTGCCAATAATCCGGATCTTGCAGCTTGCCAAAAATGGTCAATGGTATCCCCAACTGATCCACCGCCGCCACCGCATCTTCCAACCCCTTTTCCGGCGCAATCCGGCCCATCCAAGCCAAGGCCGGCCCCGGCTCCCCACAAAACTGATAGCGGCTTAAATCTAACCCCCCCTGAATGCAGGCATAGGGCCCCTCAAGGGCAAAGGTGGCTGCCTGGCTATGGGTACAAAAAGCTACGGTGCCGGGGAATTGGGCCATAACCGCTAGAATCACCTGATCAATGGCGGTAATTAGGGATGCCATACTCACACAATGGGCAATGGGAGTGGTGAAGAAGGGGGTGAGGTAAAAGGGCAGCCAATCAAAGGCAAAGTTAACAATCAGATCATAATCTGCCTGGTGTTGGCGGCCATAGTTCCACATGTTTGCCAAGACGGCATTTTCCGGCAACTGAATCAGAGCGTCCCGGGTTTGATTTTGGGCAATGGGTTGGAATTGACCGGCGATCTCCACCAGGGGGAATTCCTCTAACAATGAGCCTTGGGGGGCAACGACTGTAATGCAATGACCCCGTTTTTTGAGGGCTTTAGCCATGTTTAAAAGTGTTAATTCCACACCACCCCCTAAGCCAGAACCCAAGGGGCCCACAGGGGTAGAAATTAAGAGAATTTTCCAGGGATTTTCGAGCATATTCGTCGGGGATAGGTGAAGGGGCCTGGCGGGGGGATTGTGGTTAAGCGGGGTAGATCCGGAGGCGGCGGTTGGGTTCTTCGCCGAAACTGTCGGATTGGAGGCGGTAATGCTCCACTAATTCGTGTTGCATTTTCCGCACTTTGGAGGAACGGGGCAGGAGTTCCACGGGTTGCCCTTTGGGGATGACGATCTGCTCAACGGCGAGCCGCGCCTCTTCCAGGGCTTCCAGTTCATCATCACTGCCATTGTGGCTGAACAGGCGCAGATCCATCGCTTCCGGTGAATCGTAATCATCCATATCCAGCATCCGCCGCAATGCTTTGATGATTTGGGGCAGGGTGCTGGCCTTGACCACATGGATGGGGACTTGGCGGGCTTTGGCAATTTGCCGCAATTTTGTATGGTTTTTGACCTGCGATCGCAGCGCCAACACCACATCCGCCCCGGTCATATCCCGCGTAATTACCACCGGCACATTGAGGCGCTCAATGGCTTCTTCGAGTTGCGATCGCCCAATGCCATAGGAATAGACATAAACGGGAAACTCCTCGCCATTGGGGCCAGGAAACCGCTCTTTGTCGCCAAACTCCTGCTCAAAATCGAGGGACTGCTCCAGAAGTTGATCAAAGGGGGTGGTGGGGGTCGTGGGCACCGGCTGCATTCGCCCGGAGGAACGCCAACCCTGGAGTTGAATGGGGGGATTAACCGGCGATCGCGGCCGCTTCAGTTGGGGAACCACAGCGGCCTGGACAATTTCCACCTCCCCTTCTGGGTTGACCATCCGCACCTCCGGCACAGGTTCGAGGCCCCGCAACCGCTGATCCACCGTTGTGGCCACATCGGTATGAATGGCCCACCGTTGCCGCTCCCACATTTCCACGGCAATTTCAAAGGTGGGGGGGGCTTTCCGCTCCAGGACGGTTTTTTGTGAACCCCGACGGCGGGCCTCATCATCCCCCAAGGTGACGGCTTGAATGCCGCCAATTAAATCCGCAAGGGTGGGGTTTTTAATCAGGTTTTCGATCTGGTTGCCGTGGGCTGTCCCCACCAACTGCACGCCCCGCTCGGCAATGGTACGGGCCGCCAAGGCTTCCAATTCTGTACCGATTTCATCAATGACGATCACCTCCGGCGTGTGGTTTTCCACCGCCTCAATCATCACCTGATGTTGCAGTTCCGGGTGAGCCACCTGCATCCGCCGCGCCCGACCGATGGCGGGGTGGGGAATATCGCCATCCCCGGCAATTTCGTTGGAGGTGTCGATAATCACGACCCGTTTTTGCAGATCATCGGCTAAAACCCGCGTGATTTCCCGCAGGGCGGTGGTTTTCCCCACCCCAGGCCGGCCTAATAACAGGATCGATTGTCCGGTTTCGACGAGATCATGAATTAAGCCGATCGTGCCAAACACCGCCCGCCCGACGCGGCAGGTGAGGCCGATAATATCCCCTTGGCGGTTGCGGATGGCGCTGATCCGGTGCAACGTGCGCTCAATGCCGGCGCGGTTATCGCCACTGAAGAGGCCGACGTTTTGGACGCTGTAGGCGAGATCTTCCCGGACAATGGGGCGATCGCTCAAAAACTGCGCCCCGGTGGGAAACCGAGCCTCCGGGAGGCGGCCTAAATCCATCACCACCTCGATCATCGTGTCCTTTTCGGGGTGTTGGGCGATCGCCTCCCGTAGGGGGGCGGGGAAAATGGTTAAGAGTTGATCTAAGTTGTCGGTGATTTCCGTGCGGGTGGTGGCGGGCAGGGCTGCCCCATGGGGCACATTCGATCCAGGTACGGGGGTTAAAGACACGATGGGTTATAGGGGTGAACGGATCAACAAAGGGAGGATTAAACCGGGGTAGAGGCCGGATCAGGACTGGCTCGCGGCGATTGACCTACCTTGAGGGGACGAATCAAGGTCGTGGCCTGGGCAATGGCGGCCCGTTGTAAAGGAGGGTGGGCTTCGAGATGGGGGGGAAATCGCCCCATCACCGCCTCTAGAGGGTCAGCCAATAATCGCCGGGCATAGCTGCCATAGCCCACCCCCGCAATGGGGGAGGGTTGCCCCGACAATAGCCCCAAGGCCTTTAATTTCGGCACGGTGGCTCCATTGGTTCCCCCGGCCAATTGAATAAAACCGGGTAAGTTCGCCCCGAGGACTTTTTGGGCTAAGGCGATCGCCGCGTGGGTCGTGCCCTTGCCAATATCGCCACTCATGGGGCGGCCATCGGTTTGCCAAAGGAGGGGGCAGGGGAGGGGGTCTAAAATTTCCGTGAGGGTTTGGAGGTAGGGGATCAGATCGGGATGATCAGGGAAACTGACCGCCAGGAGTTGGAGGCGATGGCCCCAAGGTTGAATCGCTCGCCACAGTCGCGCCAACCCTTCTTGATGGCCGCAATGGGTATGAATTTCCAAGGCATCAATGCCAGCGGCAAACAATTGGGGAACCACCAACTCCGGCGCAGACACATAGGCCCGCTCCTCAATCAATCCCAGGGGGCAAACCGGCAGGCAACGGCCGCAACCATAGCAACGGGCATCAATCACCCCCGTTGCGGGGGTGGTGAGGATGGCGGTGGTGGGGCAGACCTGAGCGCAGGGGCGGGGGCAGTCCGGGGGGCAACGGCGGGGATCAAATTCGGCTTTGCGAAAATGGGGGTCAACGCCATCGTTGAGGCTGGCCATTAACAGCGGTGCAGCGGTTGGCTCTAACTGACGGGCCACCGCCAAACCCTCACGGGCCACGGCAATCACCGCCGGATCGGCGGCCACATCGATACAGTCCGCACCGGCCAAACTATAGGCAAGGGCTAAATTGCGGATGGTGGGCAGGTCTTGGAAACTTGCGCCACAGATCAGCTTAAACCAATGCCCAGAGGTTAAGGAATGCAAAGGCGAATAGGGTTGAATCACACTCTTATGCTAAAGGTTTCGTTGCCAAAATTGCCAAAATTGTTACTTTTTTTTGGTCATGGGGTTGCTCTGCTATATCTGGGGGGATGGGGGGAGGAATCACGCTTTAGTTAGGGTCATGGTGGCGGGGTGTGGAGTGTAACACTTTTGTAGTATAGCGAGTTTTGGGAAAAGGCGATCGCCCCCCCGGCCCATCCAATACCCATCCAGTACTAATGGACAACGCGGGGTTTCCCCCTAGTGGCAAGTTGAAGAATCGTTGTACACTGGGGTGGCTGTTTTGACGCCCATTGCCCGCCGCCGCCTAACATAAGCCCTCAGCCTTGCCGATTCCCCCTAACTTCGCTTATGACCCTTGCCGTTGCATCGCTCAACCTTGACCACCTCAACGCCCAATTTGAAAAGGCAACCGCCGCCGATATTGTCACCTGGAGCCATCAAACCTTTGGCAGTGGTCTAGTGATGAGCACCAGCTTTGGGATTCAAGCGGCGGTAATGCTCCACCTCGTGACGCGGATTATTCCCAGTATTCCAGTGATTTGGATTGACACCGGCTACCTGCCGGCGGAAACCTACCGTTTTGCCGATGAACTGACCCAACGCCTCAATCTCAACCTCAAGGTTTATCAATCCCACCTTTCCCCCGCCCGGATGGAGGCCCTCCACGGCAAACTCTGGGAGAAGAAAACCGTTGAAGCCCTTAATCAATATGATCAACTCCGTAAAGTGGAGCCGATGCAACGGGCATTACAGGAACTCAAGGCTACCGCTTGGCTCGCAGGGCTACGCAGTGATCAAACCCAGCACCGCCGTACCTTAGGCTTTGTTAACCGCCAAGGGGATCTCCATAAAATTCTCCCCATCCTCACCTGGAACGCTAAGGATATTTACGCCTATCTCACCCGCCATAACCTCCCCTATCACCCCTTTTTTGATCTGGGCTATACCACCGTGGGGGATTGGCATTCTAGTCGTCCGCTGATGGCGGATGATGACCATGAACGGGATACCCGGTTCCATGGGGTGAAGCAGGAATGCGGCCTCCATCTGCCCCAAACCCCTGGCGAGGCGGATAGTTTAGATTCCAGTGCGCTCTAGGGGATGGTTGCGGGGTTAATTGTGATTTGTGGCCCGACGGCAACGGGTAAGTCTCGCCTCGCTCTGGATTTAGCGACGCGGTTAGATACGATCATTTTGAGTGCGGATTCCCGGCAGGTTTATCGGGAGTTGGATATTGGCACGGCGAAACCGACGGCGGCGGAGTTGGCGGCGGTTCCCCATCGGCTGATTGATATTTGTGAGCCGACGGCAACGCTGACCTTGGCGGATTACCAAAGCCGGGCCCAAGGGATTTTGGCCCAACGGGATGATCTGCCCTTACTGGTGGGGGGGACGGGGTTGTATATCAAGGCGATCGCCCAAGGGTTGAAAATTCCCCGTGTTCCCCCTCAGCCGGAACTGCGGGGGCAACTGGCGGCCTTAGGCCAGGGGTATTGTTATCCGATGTTGCAACAGGTTGACCCGATGGCCAGTGCCAAAATTCACCCCAACGACAGCACCCGCACGATCCGCGCCTTAGAGGTGTTTTATGTGACGGGGCGGCCCATTTCTGAGCAACAGGGGGAATGCCCGCCCCCCTATCCGGTTTTATATGTGGGGTTGGATGGCGCTGGCCTCAAGGCCCGCATTGCCGAGCGGGTGGGGGCGATGATGGCGGCGGGGTTGGTGGCGGAGGTGCAGGGGTTGGGCGATCGCTACGGCTTTGATTTGCCCCTGTTAAAAACCTTGGGCTATGGGGAAATTTGCCAATATTTACAGGGGGGAATCAGTCTCGAAGCTGCCCAGGATCTGATCATTCGCAATACTGCCCAGTTTGCTAAACGCCAACGCACTTGGTTCCGGGCTAACCCCCAGATCCATTGGTTTGAGATGGAAGCTGAGGATTTAGGGGCGCGGGTATGGGAAACCGTGACGGAGTGGCGATCGCTGCCTTTAGGGGCAACCGGTGACTCGGAGTGATAGATATCACAATTTAAGCGAAACAGCGTCACAATTCCCGAAAAATCTATCGAAAGATACTGAAAAATTGCTAAAAATGCTCAAAATTCTCTCGCTAGAGTATTGTCGAATCCAAACTAAATGATTATCCTAGAGTTAGGGTTAGAAGTTTAACTCTCTCCCTGGTCAAAAAATCATGGTTCAAAGTTCTATGTTTTACAATAAATCAATCCTCAGTCTGTTGGGCGCAAGCTTGCTGACGGCAGCCCTCACCGCCCCTGCGCAGGCCTACCAACTCTTTTTCGGTGAAGATATTAACCCCAATCCCGGTGAAGGTCTCCTCTTCGGCGATATTCCCAACTCTAGGGCCGCAGAAGCGGCTTTCCTCGCCGCCCTCACCAATGGCTATGCCACAGAAGATTTTGAAAGTTTTGAAATCTTTACCCCTGCCGAACTAAACCTCGCCTTTGGCAATATTGCCACCGCTACCCTGAGCGGCGGCGGCCCTAACTCCTCAGTACGGAGCGTCGATACTGATTTGCTCAATGATCCGACAACCCCCCAAGCCGTTAAGGATGATATTCTCCGGGAGATTTCTCTCGGTCGAAATGCTTCATCTGGGACGCAATATTGGCTCACGAATGCGGTTGCTGATTTTACGGTTAGTTTTGATCAAGCCGTCGGCGGTTTTGGTTTCTACAGCTACGACCTCGGTGACTATGGCGGGACTGTAGCGTTACAACTCTTCCTCAATGGGATTGAAGTCAGTCAGGATTGGATTAATATCCCCTTCACGCAAGGTGCAGCGGGCAGCACCGACGGCTCGGCATTCTATTTCGGACTCCTGGGCAATAACAATCAACGGTTTGATCAGGTTAAGTTTCGGATGAATGGTGTAACGGGCGATCAGTTTGCCTTTGATGACATGACCATCGCCAAAGCCGTACCGGAACCGGGGACGCTCTTGGCCCTGTTGGGGCTTGGTGCGTTGGGGTCTACATTCCTCAAACGTCGCTCTAATGCGGCTGAAGTAGAATAGATCTCGATTGGCAATCCGCTGGCGACCCGCCACAACCAAAAGCCCCCGCCTCGGTGGGGGCTTTTGCCTTGTCCCACGCTCCACAAAGGGGGATACAATACCGAAAGCCACTTTCAGCTTCTTGATCAAGCCACCATGCCCGCCCCTGTAACTTTGCCCAATGCAACGATTGCGATTACCGTGCCCCGTGAATTGCTGAGAGCGACGGGGGGGATGAATCTGGATGTGTGGCTCTGTGGAGGGGCGATCGCCCTGATGATCGGCGCAAACTGTGGATTTTGGCTCTGGGGTTGGCCCCACTGGCTCTGTTTTTGTTGTACGCTCCTTGCCCTCCATGTTTCCGGGTCGATTATCCATGATGCCTGCCACAATGGGGCCCACGCCAACCGGATTGTTAATGCCACCCTGGGCCATATCAGTGCGCTGATCTTGGGGTTCGCCTATCCCGTCTTTACCCGCGTTCACCTCCAACACCATGCCCATGTCAATGACCCGGAAAATGATCCGGATCATTGGGTTTCCACCGGCGGGCCGCTGTGGTTAATTGCCCCGCGCTTTTTTTACCATGAGGTGTTTTTCTTTCAGCGGCGACTGTGGCGCAAGTATGAATTGTTGGAATGGTTTTTGAGTCGGGCCTTTTTATTGGGGATTGTGTGGCTATCTCTGCAATACGATTTTTTCTCCTACATCGTCACCTATTGGTTTTTACCCGCTGGCATTGTGGGGATTGCTCTGGGGTTATTTTTTGATTATTTGCCCCATCGCCCCTTTGAGGAGCGCGATCGCTGGAAAAATGCCCGCGTCTATGCCAACCCGTTGCTCAACCTGCTGATCTTGGGGCAAAATTACCACCTCGTCCATCACCTTTGGCCCTCGATCCCTTGGTATAAATACGAAGCCGCCTATCAACTGACTAAACCGATGCTAGAGGCTAAGGGTAGCCCCCTTTGCTTGGGGATTTTCCAAAGCCAGCGGGATTTTTGGGGCTTTGTTTACGATGTATTGATTGGCATTCGCCTCCCCCATTGGTTGAAACGGCAGAGCCCCTCTAGCCCTGGGGAAGAAAAGGCAATGAATGGGCCGCCGTGGAAATCCCCGATGCCCCGCCCCTAACGCCCTAAGCTGTGGAGGGCATTAACTTTTTCGGTACATAAAGCGGTTGTGGCTTCCAAATCCGCCCGTTTGCTGGAGGCGGGTGGGGGGATGACTTCACCGACGCGAATTGTTACGGGGACGGGGCGGGGCCAGGCAGAGCCTTTCACCAGAATTTTTTCTGTACCCCAGAGACTGGTGGGGATGAGGGGGGCGTTGAGTTTGGCGGCTAACATGGCGGCCCCAAGTTTGGGTTCGGTGACGCGACCGTCGGGGGTGCGAGTGCCTTGGATGAAGATGCCCACGGCCCAACCTTGATGGCTGGATTTGATGGCGGATTTGATGGCGCTGCGATCGGCGGAGTTGCGATTGACGGGATAGGCTCCGTAGAGGGCGATGCCGGGGCCAAAGATGGGGATTCTAAACAGTTCTTCTTTGGCCATGAAGGCGACGGGCCGCTGTAATGCGGTTGCCAAGAGGGGGGGATCAAAATGGCTGGCATGGTTGGCGACGACGATGAGGGGGCCGGAGCGGGGGACGCGCTCGACGTTGTGGATGCGCCCCCGGAAATAGGTGTTAAACATGGGGGCAATTACTGACCATTTCAGCCCGGAATAGAGGGCTAGGCTGATCAGGGGTTCGCGATCGCGCCGGGTGGGGGG
>RECT01000005.1 GCA_007693875.1 Spirulina sp. DLM2.Bin59 | reverse complement strand
ATGGCGGCGGGCAAAGCGGGAGGATTGGCAGGAGTACAACCCACCCGGGCGATCCGTCCTTCGGCGTGGGGGATTTGCGATTCCCCCTCAATGCGGCGGCCATCGGTCATGTCTGCCCAGAGGCAAACATCGCTAAGGGTGGCGGGGAGGACGCGACCGCGAACGGCGAGGACTTTGGAACTGGCGGCGATCGCCTTTTCTGGATCCCCGGTAATATCGGTCATGGCAGTGAGGAAGAGATTGCCAAAGCTATGGCCCGACAGACCATCACCGGTATTAAAGCGGTATTGAAACAATTGGGTGAGGAGTTCCTCCTCCGTTGCCAAAGCCGCCACACAGTTACGGATATCCCCCGGCGGTAATGTCCCCATTTCCCGCCGCAACCGTCCTGAAGAACCACCATCATCGGCCACGGTGACGATCGCCGTAATATTGGCACTGTATTCCTTTAAACCCCGTAAAATCGTCGATAGCCCCGTACCGCCGCCAATGGCGACAATTTTCGGCCCCCGGTTAAGGCGACGATGGGCCAAGAGGCGATCGACCAATTCCTCCCCATCCCCCGGATGGAGCACCTCTGTAATCGAGCCAACGCTGCGGCTTTGGCCCCAGATCAGCAGCACCACACCCAAAGCTAAGGCAAAGGGGCCAGAGAGGGAATTGGGCAAAACCCGGGCCAGGGTTTCAATCACATCAGAAACCAGACCCATGAGGCGATAGACTGGGGTTAATCCCACCCAGATCGCTGCCCCCAACGTTGCCAAAACCATCCCCGTGATGCTCAACAGCAACCAACGCTTAATCAGCAATCCCGGTGCCAACCATTTCATCCAATGGTTGACCCGTTGGGGGGTACGTTGACCGACGGTAAGCCAACGCTGCTTTTCCACCTTGATATTGTGTAGGGCCTGTTGAAGTAACCCGATAGACATAATGGCAGTCAAAATGAACAATAGCGGAATGATCTCTGAAGAATCACCAGCATGATAGCCCAAATGCCGAGATCTCTCCTGTTTATCCCTACACCAGGACGGGGGGCGGTTCAGTGTCGATGCGGATTTTAGGGATTGATCCGGGTTTGGCGCGGGTGGGGTTTGGCTTGGTGGAGTTTGTCGCCGGGGAGCCGCCCCAGTTGCTCCATTGCGGGATTATTGAAACGGCGGCGAAGACGGTTTTAGGCGATCGCCTCATCACTATCTACAACGATCTCCATGAGTTGTTAGGGCAAAGTGAGCCGGATTTAGTGGCGGTGGAAAAGTTGTTTTTCTACCGAATGGGCAACACGATCGCGGTGGCCCAGGCGCGGGGGGTGATTCTCCTGGCTTTGGCCCAGGCGGGTTGTGCGATCGTTGAGTTCACCCCGGCCCAAGTGAAACAGTCCCTCACGGGTTACGGCAACGCCAAGAAGCCGGATGTGCAAGATGCGGTGATGCGGGAATTGCAGCTTGAGCGGATTCCCCAGCCTGACGATGCGGCAGATGCGATCGCCCTCGCCTTAACCGCCCATTTCAATCAATCATGAGGATAGGGCTTCAGAAAACAAGACCAACAATCCGGTTAAAGCAGTCTGGTGATTGTGGGAGCGAAAGATTTTTCGCCTTCTTCAGCCTATTTTCTAGGACTGCCGCCAATTCTCTATCTGTAGACCAGGGACTCGCTCAAATTCTCTTTGGTTCGCTGTAATCATGATCAGGTTATGTTGCAGGGCGGTGGCCGCAATCAAGGCATCATACGCACCAATGGGTTGCCCCTGAGATTTGAGAGCCGCACGAATTTGAGCGGCTTGTTCTGCTTCAGCGGTGTTGAAAGGGAGAGTAATTACAGAAGATAAAAAGCTCGATATTGTGGGTTCAATTTTCTGAGCACGCTGAGGATTGATTACCAAGCCGTAGCGTAGTTCCATGACGGTAATTGATGAAATGGCAATATCAGCGGGTGCTGTTTTTTTGAGTTTGGCTGTGGTTCTGGGTTCACCTTTGATGAAGTCACTGACTACACAGGTATCGAGGAGATAACGCATCAAAATAGTTCAATTTCAGAAGGGGGGATTAGTTCGTCTCGGTAAGACTCAAATGCTGGAAAATCGGGTATTCCTTGGTAGGATAAGACGGATTCTGGCCATTGAGCAGTGAAACCAGAGGGGGATTGTGCAATCTGACGCAAAGCTTGCAGGATCAAGGTTTGCAATGGAACGTTAGACCGCTCTGCTTGACGGATTAAGTCTTGCTCAAGCTCTGAAGGTATGTCAATCATAATTTGCATCATAGACTTTCCTTTGTGATTAGTCTCTCCCTGAATTTCTTGAACCATGGTAACGTCTTGCATCTCTAAATGCCAAATCCTCATGCGTCTAGCCGATATTCCACAGGTTGCTCAACAAAATGCTGCATTAGCCGTTAAGCTGCTCTTTTGCTTCATGGATTCATCGATCTGACGCACCCTACGATTCTAACCGCCCATTTTGGGGAAGCTGGGAATCCATGAGGATGTGTGGCATGGGGCTAATGGGTCGGCAATGAGGGATGTTAGTTAGAGATACTATAGCGGTTTCGTGATTCATGAGGCACAGTAGCAACAATGTGTGTACCAGCTCC
>RECT01000058.1 GCA_007693875.1 Spirulina sp. DLM2.Bin59 | reverse complement strand
TTTGTATATATTTGTGTGTTCCTGATACCATGGAATGTCCTCCACAAATGCATATGGCACATATGTCACATAAACATTACAATGTAATATTAGAGCCACCGCCCTCACCCGCCTCACTCCCCGTTACCTCCCTTTTTGCGTCACGCTCCGGGATCCCCAAGTAGATCACTGCGCCCACCAACCCCTCACCGCCGATCCCACCCATGCCTACAGCCAAGCCGTCGCCCTCGATCTCCTCCAGCAGCGGGCCGCCACCTTTGCGACGCTGAAACGCCAAGGGGTCATGGTTCTCGATGCCCCCGCCAACCAAATCAGCGATCAACTGATCACCGCCTATCTCCAACTGAAAGCCCGCAACCGCCTCTAGATGTAGAATTGATGGGCGAAGGGCGAAAAATTTTTGTGCCTCCGGCAGGCTTACGCCAACGCCCCTACTTCTTCCCACTTCCCACTTCCTACTTCCTACTCCCATGCAACCCCAACACCAACCCCCCGAACTCCTGCAACAACGGTTCTTCTATCGTGGCCGCAAATTTAATTTTGATGTCAATCGGTTGCGGTTGCCCAATGGGGTAGAGGGGGATTGGGAATGTATTCGCCATCCGGGGGGGGCGTTGGCGGTTCCTGTCACGCCAGCGGGGGAGTTAGTTTTGGTGTATCAGTATCGGTTTGCGGTGTCGGGGCGATTGTTGGAATTTCCCGCCGGAACGGTTGAAGTGGGGGAAGAGCCTGCGGTGACGATCGCCCGCGAAATCCAAGAAGAAACGGGTTATCGTGCGAGTCAATGGCGAGATCTGGGCAAGTTCCCCCTTGCCCCTGGCTATTCTAATGAATACATCTATGCGTTCCTCGCCCAAGGTTTGGAGAAGTTGCCCCAACCCCCGGCCCAGGATGAGGATGAGGAGATTGAGGTGGTGTTGATGACTCCCGAAGCTTTTGAAACCCAGGTACGGGAGCAGCCCACCACTGTTGATGCTAAATCGGTGATGAGCTATTTTCTGGCCCGCCCCTGGTTGGGGTTGGTTTAACGGTGCTGGGGCGATCGCTGTTGAGGATGGGCGAAAACCTTACCACTGGTGAGGATGATCATCCTTTTTTGGAGGCTAGGGGCGATCGCCCCTGGATGGTGTGGCCCCCGCTTATTAAAAAAAATGCCAAAATCTTTAATAACGGCAATTCTTATTAAAGGTTTTGGCAAATGCGGCGGGATAGTAGTGGGTATTTTGTGGAGACGGTGGCGGGGGGTGAGGTTGTTCAAGCCTTTATTCCCAACCCGTTGCCGCCGATCCCCTCCTTGGCGTTGGACAGCGGCAGACAGCAATGGCTGGAAAAGGCGACGCTGGCTCTGGGGCGTTTGGATAGTGTTTCGATGTTGCTGCCCAATCCTCAGCTTTTTCTCTATGCCTATGTGCGGCGTGAGGCGGTGCTTTCTTCCCAAATTGAGGGGACGCAATCTTCGCTCCATGATTTGCTGCTTTTTGAACTGAATGAAGCGCCCGGTGTACCGTTTGATGATGTTCAGGAAGTGAGCAATTACCTCGTGGCTCTCAATCACGGGATAAGGCGGCTTGAGGGCGGTTTTCCCCTCTGTAATCGCCTTTTGTTGGAAATGCACGCAAAATTGATGGCCAGCGGGCGGGGGAGCGGCAAGTTACCGGGAGAATTTCGCAAGTCTCAAAACTGGATTGGGGGAACTCGTCCGAGTCATGCTCGTTTTGTACCGCCACCGCCCCAAGCGGTGAGGGACTGCATGGCGGCGTTGGAACAGTTTTTTCATGAAGATTCTTTGCCGATGATGTTGCGGGCGGCTTTAGCCCATGTGCAGTTTGAAACGATTCATCCTTTTTTAGATGGCAATGGCCGATTAGGACGTTTATTGATTGTGCTGTTGTTGCAGGAGGGTGGATTGTTAAGTCAACCGTTGCTCTATTTGAGTCTTTATTTTAAACAGCATCGTTCGGTGTATTACGAGCTTTTGGATCGAGTGCGGAGGGAAGGGGATTGGGAGGCTTGGGTGGATTTTTTCTTGGAAGGGGTTTATCTGACGGCTTCGGAGGCTGTGCAATTGGTGCAGCAATTAACCGTTTTGTTTAATCAGGATCGCGATCGCCTGATTGAACGGGTTTCGGGTGCTGGGGTGCGGAGTGCTTTGGCGGTGTTGGCGGTTTTGCGGGAGCGTCCGTTATGCAGTTTGAAGGAGATTGCTAAAGGTAGTGGTTTGACTGTGCCAACGGTTTCTAAGGCGGTGGAAAGGTTGATTACTGTGGGCATTGTAGAGGAGTTAACGGGTCAACGGCGTAATCGTATTTTTGTTTATGCGGCTTATTTAAATCTTTTGAATCAGGAGGAATTGGGAATGATTGATCCCTAAAGATAATTTTCCCATTGAGGAGGGGCAACAACGCTAACAGGGGGGAGGGCGATCGCTCTTTCTGTCAAAAGGCAAATTTTTATAAAAAAATTGCCGGGAAAGCCCCATCCCCTTGTGGGTGGGGCAGTTGACTGTTTCATTTTGCAGAAATTCTGTTTTATTTAAATCAACAGAGTTTGCTGTAATGTAAGTTGTTTCATCCAAGATGTGTTGTAGGTATTCAC
>RECT01000006.1 GCA_007693875.1 Spirulina sp. DLM2.Bin59 | reverse complement strand
CCCCCTTTAGCGGCGTCGCCCTCTGGAAACTACTCCAGGAATCAACGGTAACGTTGGGGCTATTAATGGTGGCGATTATGGTGGGGGTGTTCGTCCAATTTCGCTGGACGGTGCGGCTGGTGGCGGCGGTGTTGGTGACATTATTTGGCTACTTGGCGGCAAACCACTGGACGCGAATTCTCACCTTCAACAAAGCCACTCCCTTTTATACTCAGGATCCCCTTTTTCACCTTGACATCAGCTTCTATATTTTTCGTTTACCGGTATTGGAGTTGTTATCCCTCTGGCTCACGGGGTTATTCTCCCTGACGCTGCTCACCTGTTTGCTCACCTATTTGTGCTCCGGCAATAGCTTGTCCGATGGCAAGTTTCCCGGGTTTTCCCCCCCCCAACTGCGCCATCTCTACGAATTAGGGGGGTTGTTGATGGGGGCGATCGCCCTTCAGCACAGCATCAACACCCTCACCCTCGTTTATTCCCATCGCGGTGCGGTCTATGGCGCGGGCTATACCGATGTGATTGTGCAACTGCCTTGGGAAATTGGCCTGGGCTGTATCGCCTTGGGTTTGGCGGCGGGGCTACTGTACCGCAGTCGCACCTTCCCCCATCAACGGGGCAGTTTACTAACCCTCGTTAAACTGCTCTTTTGGGTTTATCTGATTCCCGCCCTCCTTGGGTTTCTCCTCGCCCAAGGGATTCAGCGGGTCAACGTCCAACCCAATGAGCTAGAGCGAGAAACCCCCTATCTCACCCGCAGCATTGCCGCCACCCGGGCCGCCTTCGGCCTCAACCGCATTGAAGCAAAAACCTTCGACCCCAAAAATAACCTCACCCCGGCCCAAATCGCCGCCAACGGCCCCACCATCGACAACATCCGCCTCTGGGATACCCGCCCCCTGCTGAAGGCGAACCGCCAACTCCAAGAAATCCGCCTCTATTACACCTTTAATGATGCCGATATTGACCGTTATTCCATCCAACGCTACGACGAGGCGGGCAACATCTCCACCCAAGTTCAACAGATGCTCTTGGCTCCCCGGGAACTGGACTATGACAAGGTGGAGGGGGTGACAAAAACCTGGGTGAACGAGCATCTGGTCTATACCCATGGTTACGGCTTCACCATGTCCCCGGTGAACCGAGTGGGGGACGGGGGGCTACCGGCCTACGATGTCCAGGATATTGGCACAGAAACCGATGCGGGCCGCCTCCAGTTAGCACCGGATATTGTGCCGGACAGTATCCCCTTGGGACGGCCAAGGATTTATTTTGGCGAGTTGACCCATACCCATGTGATGACTTCGACGAAGGTGGAGGAGTTTGATTTCCCCAGCGGCCCGGATAACGTGTTTACCACCTATGACGGTCGTGGCGGGATTCGCCTCGATTCCTGGTGGCGGCGGTTGCTGTTTGCGGTGTATCTGCGGGATTGGCCGATTCTCTTTACCCAAAATTTAACCCCTGAGACGCGGATTTTATTTCGCCGCACGATTAGCGATCGCCTTCCCCAAATTGCCCCCTTTCTGCGCTACGACAAGGATCCCTATTTAGTGGTGGCGGATCTGGGCAACAGTAATGGCAGTGATGAGGCTAATTACCTCTACTGGATGATTGATGCCTACACGACGAGCGATCGCTATCCCTATTCTGACCCCGGCCCCCATCCCTTCAACTACATTCGTAATTCTGTGAAAGTGGTGGTGGATGCCTATCACGGGGATGTGACGTTCTACATTGCTGATCCGACGGATCCGATTATTCAAACCTGGAATAAAGTCTTTCCCGATCTGTTTAAACCCCTAGAGCAATTGCCCACTCCCCTGCGGGCCCATCTCCGTTATCCCACAGATCTCTTTAGCACCCAATCGGAACGATTGCTGACCTACCACATGGAAGAGCCACGGGTGTTTTATAACCGTGAGGATCAATGGACTACGCCCCAGGAAATTTACGCCGACAATCCCCAAGCGGTGGATCCCTATCACCTGATCATGCAGTTGCCCGGTGAACCTCGGGCGGAGTTTATCCTCCTCCATCCCTATTCTCCGGTGGCACGGCCCAACTTAATTGCCTGGTTGGCGGCTCGGGCCGATGGCGATAACTACGGCAAGCTTCTGCTTTACCAATTTCCCAAGCAGCGGCTGATTTTCGGTGTCTCCCAAATTGAGGCCCTGATTAATCAGGATCCACTGATTTCTCAACAGATTTCCCTTTGGGATACCCAAGGGTCGCGGGTGGTGCAGGGGAATTTATTGGTGATTCCCATTGAGGAATCGTTGTTTTATGTGGAGCCGATTTACCTGGAGGCGGAGCGCAACAGTTTACCGACGTTGGCGCGGGTGATCATTGCCTATGACAATACAATTGTTATGGCCCCGACGTTGGATCAGGCGATTCAGGAATTATTCGCCGCTGATGCCTCTGAGGATGCCTCCGGGGTGATTCGGCGGCCGGTGGAGACCCCTGGCCCTCTTTTGGATCTTTTAGCACCATGAGTTTAATGATTGCGGGCGATCGCAGCAATTCCGGCAAAACGACGATTACCCTCGCCCTTTTAAGCTATCTCCATCACCGCAGGGGGCAACGGCTGCAATCCT
>RECT01000041.1 GCA_007693875.1 Spirulina sp. DLM2.Bin59 | reverse complement strand
TCTTGAGCCAATTCCATGGAGTAGCGGGTGGTGTGGTAGCCGATGGTTTCAAACAGTTCACTAATGGCTTCTTTATGGTGATAGCCCAAGCGACGAATAGCAAGCCAGTCCGCTAAACCCATGGCCCCTACGCCAATGGTGCGATAGCGATCGTTATGGTTTTGGCTGGCTTGGAAAGGGGCATGGGTGAGGTCGATGGTGTTATCGAGAATCCGCACCGATGTTTCACAGTGCATGGGCAGATCGTCGCCGATGTTGGCAAGATTGAGGCTAACGAGGTTACAGGTATGGCTGTACTGTCCAGGGACAACATTTGAGAACGATTCAGTACAAAGATTCGTTGCGGGAATATAGCCCTCATGCTGGTTAGGATTGGCCCGGTTGATCGTGTCCTTAAAACTCATATAAGGCAAGCCGGTTTCCACCTGGGTACGCATGGCCATCTTAAAGAGTTCACGGGCATTGATCCGGTTGAACAGTTTGAGCCGTCCCTCGTCGCAAGCCTGCTCAATTTCACCATAGGCAATTTCAAAGCGATCGCCCCACAGTTCCGCCAATTCAATCCCTAAAACCTGTTTGACTTCGTAGGGATCGACCAATGTCCAATCCTGCTTGGCTACAACCCGCCGCATGAATGCATCGACGATTACAATCTGAGGAAAAAGGTCATAAACCTTCCTTCTTTGGTCTCCCGACTCCGTTTGACATTCCAAAAACTCAGGAATATCCAAATGCCAAATATCGAGAGAAACTGTTACAGCCCCGGCCCGCCGTCCCATTCTGTTCAAGTAGGTTCGCTACTCCTACCCCGTGGTTTTAAGATGTTTAAACCACTGCTACCAGTCACCTGATAGATCAGACCATATCACCTTCCTAGATAAAGGAAGCTCCCCATTTCGCCCCGCTTGGGGCTACGAGCAACCACGCTCTGGTCGTTGAACCTTGAAGTACAAGTTGTACAAGCTTTTCCAGGATTTACCAGATTTGATAGCACAAATATTAGCATGGTTCACACCATAAATCCGTGCTATAGAGCAGACACTTTCTCCCCTGTGAAGACGTTGGTAAATATCGAGAATATCAGATTCTTTAAGTTTGGATCTGGAGTTACCTTCACCCATCTGACGTTGTGATATTTTTTGAGAAATTCCATTCCACAATCCAGTTTTAATGGCATGGGATTGGTTTTCTTCATTCGTGCTCCACTCAAGGTTAGATGCTGAGTTATTCAGTTTATTCCCATCAATGTGATTGACTTGGGGTTTGTTGTGAGGGTTTGGTACAAAATGCTCGGCAACAAGCCGATGAACCCTATAGCTCTTTTTATCCTGAAGGCAAACTTGAAGATATCCCTTCTTATTGACACTAGGTTGGATAGGCTTATGGGTTCGGATTCGTACAACAGTCCCTTCAGCATTTACTGCATGAATGGGGGAACCTTCAACAACTTTATAACCGGGAAGACCAGAAATACCAAGGGAATCATTAACATCGTAAACAAACTGCTTGGCAAGTCGTTTAACCGTATCAATTCCTAACTCTAGTGTTTCTGAAATTTCCTTCGCGGTCATGGATAGATAATTATCCTTGATAAACTCAATTTCTGACTGGTAACGCTGT
This sequence comes from Spirulina sp. DLM2.Bin59, assembly GCA_007693875.1. Classification (GTDB taxonomy): domain Bacteria; phylum Cyanobacteriota; class Cyanobacteriia; order Cyanobacteriales; family Spirulinaceae; genus Spirulina. The sequence continues at coordinate 11,315 of RECT01000041.1, read as the reverse complement.
TCTCGTGACATCTTGTACTCCCTTGGCTGCTGATTGTCTCTATCGTAGCACTAATTCTTGCTCTGCATGATTAACGAGTAGAGAGTTCCCAGCAATTAGAGGAGTTTTCACCGTGGCTTACGCTGCGATGGGGCAGAATTTACCCTGGTTGACGGCGATCGCCGTATCATTGAGCAACTTCACCCAAGGGAGTACGCCGCCGCTGGCGTTGGGCTTGCCCATCACCGTTGAACCCGTGGCACGAATCCGGGAAACGTTCATCCCCACGCCGCCGCCGTTTTTGCTGATGCGGGCGGTGTTGGTGATTTCATGGAAAATGCTCTCTAGATTGTCCTCCATGGCGGAGATAAAGCAGGAGGCAAGGGAGCCGCCGGGAACCCGCAGGTTGGCGAGGATGGGGGTGGCGAGGGAAATTTTCCGTTGGGCGATCGCCTCATAAATCCGTTTAGCCCAAATCATCCGCGCTTCCCCTTGCTCCACCGAGGCAATCAGCAAGGCACAGGTTAACAGGGCTTCTTGGGGCAATTCATTGGGGAGGAGGTAACGCTTCGTAAACATCACCGCCCCGGCGTAATCGTAGTCCAGATCCCAATCGGATTTGATCCAGGAACTGGCTTGGGTCAGTTCATCGGGGGTGTAGGTGAGGATGCGGCGATCGTAGGCATTGGCGGCAATTTGGGTGGCAACGGTTTTGGGATAGTCCCCATATTGATAGCCCCGCGCCACTAGGGTATCTTTCCAGAGGCTCCAAATATGGAGGCGACCGGCAACGTAGCGCCAATCCGGTTCTTCGGGGCTACACATCCCCAAGGCGCAATCAATCAGGTTGTCTTGAATCTCGCGGGTGCTGACCCCAGGGCGTAAACGGGTTTTCAAGCCCGCTTCGAGGGTAATGGTGGAAACGGCCAAACCCTCACAGGCCCATTCCACCACATCGCGAATGCGCTTAACGTTGAGGGGGGCTGTGGTTCCATCCCGTTTGATGACTTGGAGGTCATTTTTTGGGGAGGTAATTGGTTTTGATGTCGCTAGGGTCATGGTTGTGTGAATTTTTACCTGAGTCAAGATGTAGTGTATTTCAATCAAACTTGATCTTATAACACGCTATAACTAGTGATTGATCAATGTCATTAAATTCAAAGATTTCCAGGGTATAAACGCACTAAAAAAAGGGAGCATTGCTCCCTTTGGAATCATTTGAGGCTCGATGGTGAGCTGGGGGATTAGGCGATCGCCGCCATCTTCACATCATTGCTATTCAGGATCACCTGTAACTCTTCCGCATCAATGGTTTCCTTATCCACCAACACCTCCGCCAGCTTATCGAGGATGTGACGGTTCTCATTGAGAACGTGGGTGGCCCGTTCATAGGCCTGATCCACCAGTTTGCGCACCTCCTCATCAATCATCGCGGCAGTTTCATCGGAAAAATCCCGATCCGAGGCAATATCTCGCCCCATGAACACATTGCCGGACTGACGACCCAAGGCCACCGGCCCCAGTTGCTCGCTCATCCCGAACCGCGTCACCATTTGGCGAGCCACCCGCGCCACCTGTTGCAGGTCGCTGGATGCCCCCGTGGTCACTTCTTCCGTGCCAAAGATGATTTCTTCAGCCACCCGACCGCCCAAAGCGACGGCCATCTGGTTTTGCAGGTAGGAACGGGACGAAAGACCCGAATCGAGGCGGTCTTCACTGGGAGTAAACCAGGTTAAACCACCGGCCCGACCCCGGGGAATGATGCTGATTTTTTGCACCGGATCATAATCCGGCATCAGAGCACCCACAAGGGCATGACCCGCTTCGTGATAGGCCACGAGGGTTTTCCGCCGCTCGCTCATTACCCGGTCTTTTTTCTCCGGCCCCGCCAAGACGCGATCGATGGCATCGTTGACTTCATCCATGGAAATTTCCGTCAGATTGCGACGGGCTGCCAAAATAGCCGCTTCGTTGAGGAGGTTCGAGAGATCCGCACCGGTAAAGCCGGGGGTACGGCGGGCGATTTTATCGAGATCCACATCCTTAGCCAGGGTTTTACCGCGAGCATGGACGTTGAGGATTTCGCTACGGCCCGCATAGTCGGGGCGATCCACCACCACCTGACGGTCAAAACGACCCGGACGGAGCAGAGCCGCATCCAAAACATCGGGGCGGTTGGTGGCAGCAATGATAATGATGCCGGTGTTGCCTTCAAACCCGTCCATTTCTGTGAGCAGTTGGTTGAGGGTTTGTTCCCGTTCATCGTTACCGCCGCCAAGACCGGCGCCACGACTGCGACCCACTGCGTCAATTTCATCAATGAAAACAATACAGGGGGCATTGCTCTTGGCTTGCTCGAAGAGATCCCGGACGCGGGAAGCACCCACACCGACGAACATTTCCACAAATTCCGACCCAGAAATGCTGAAGAAGGGCACGCCAGCCTCGCCAGCAACGGCACGGGCTAAGAGGGTTTTCCCGGTTCCAGGGGGGCCAACGAGGAGCACGCCTTTGGGAATTTTTGCGCCAATGGCGGTAAAGCGATCGGCATTTTTGAGGAAGTCCACGACTTCGGTGAGTTCCAATTTCGCCTGTTCAATCCCCGCCACATCCCCAAAGGTGACTTGGGTTTGGGGTTCCATCTGTACCCGGGCTTTGGATTTGCCAAAGTTCATTGCTTGGGAGCCGGGGCCACTGGAGGCGCGGCGCACCAGGAAGAATAAACCGATGAGCAACAGCGCAGGGACAAAGAGGCTACTGAGGATCCGGAACCAGACGCCATCATCTTTGGGAGGCTGAACGGCGATATCAACACCATTGGTGGTGAGGATGTTGATCAGTTCGGGGTCGTTGGGAAGGTTGACGAGGATTTGAGCGCCGTCGGGAGCGATGACGAGGGCCTGGGTGCGATCGGAGGAGAGTTTGATTGTCTCAATATTGCCGGTTTGCACCTCTTGGATGAGGCGGCTATATTTCCAAACTTCTTTGCTCTCGCGGGGGCTATCGAAGAGGGCCGAGCCAAGGGCCAGAACGACAATGATGAGGAGGACATAAAGTCCGCCGTTGCGCCACCTTTTGTTTTTGCTGTTGTTCACGCGGTTGAACTCCTAGATTTAATGGTAGGGGTGTGGGCTAAAGGCTCACGGGTTACAAGCCAGAGATGGCCAGAGATCCGGCGGTATGGCAATTCTTTTTTTATGGATCTCGTTGATGTTAACGGTCAGGATATTAACTAATGTTAACGTTTCTCAGGAATTCTTGACTAGGGGGCGGGGGCGATCGCCCTTTCCCTCGCCGTCCTTCCTACAGGGGTTGCTCTGGCAGGATCTCTATTTTGACCCCAAGGGGCAAATTTTTGCCAAGGCCGCCCAGGGCCATCAGTGCATCACCCCTCAGAGGGTCAAACCCCTAGGGAGTCCTGAGCTTGGGGAATAGGTTAACGCCTACTAGGGAATATACAGGGGTGATCGATCTCCGCTATGCTGCAAAGGTTGACCGTTAACAACGAACCGAAATCTATGGATGTTATTCCCGCCATTGATCTCTTAGCAGGGCAATGTGTACGCCTCTACCAAGGGGATTATCAACAATCGGAAGTCTTTAGTGCCGATCCTGTGGCTGTTGCCCAACGGTGGGAAGCGGCCGGAGCCACCCGTTTACACTTAGTGGATCTTGATGGGGCGAAGGCGGGATCGGTGGTGAACCGAGAGGCGATCGCCGCCATTGTTAAAGCGATCAAGATCCCCGTGGAAGTAGGGGGTGGCCTGCGCGATCGCAATAGTATTCAGGCCCTCTTTGACCTGGGGGTACAGTGGGGAATTGTCGGCACGATCGCCGTCGAAAATCCGGATTTAGTGGCGGATCTTTGCGCCACCTTTCCAGGGCGGATCATCGTCGGCATTGATGCCCGCAACGGCCAAGTCGCAACGCGAGGCTGGCTGGAAACCTCCACCGTTGCCGCCACCGACTTAGCCCAACGCATGGATCAGTTGGGGGCCGCTGCGATTATCTACACCGACATTCACCGCGATGGGGCCATGCAAGGCCCCAACCTCGCCGCACTGTTAGAATTAGTGCAAACTGTAAAAATTCCCGTCATTGCATCCGGGGGGGTAAGTTCCCTCACCGATGTCCTCAGTTTGCTTTCCTTAGAACCCGATGGCGTAACCGGTATGATTGTCGGGCGAGCAATCTACACCGGAGATCTAGACCTACAAGAAGCAGTGCGGGCTGTGGGCCCGGGTCGTTGGCAAGACGTTCCCCCCACCGGCGGCGGTTTTTCCACCTTTGCTTAGTTTTCGTCCATTCACAGCAGCTTTTTTCCGATGAAAATTTCCTGGCGACCCCATCCCTGGCAGCAGGCGATCGCAATTATTGCATTGGCCCTGGGCTATTACTTGCTTTCCGTCTTCTGTCGTGATGTGGCCAGTACCCCCCAGGAAATCACACCAGTTTGGTTTCCCGACGGCCTCGGCTGTGGGATGATTTTGCTCTTTGGCTATGGCCTCTTGCCGGGCATTGCCCTCGGGTCGATTCTCGCCAATTGGCAAATGCTCATGACCGATCAACCCCTCTGGGCCCTCGGTCTTTTGCAAATGGCCATCGTCTCCACCACCAACACCGCCGGAACCTACTACGGTGTCCAGGGGCTACGGCGCCTCATTGGTCGCCGCAATCCCTTCAATCAGCCCCGGGATGTGTTTTTATTCATCATCATTACCGCCAGTGCAGGCACCGCCATCCATGCCACTGGGGGGGTGCTGGGGGTGAATTTAGGGCAGTCCATCAATTTCACGACCGCTCTATTGGACTGGCGAACCTGGTGGATCTCCAACGTGACCGGTGTGCTCCTGCTCACGCCTTTTTGTTTAAGTAGCTCCGATGCGCTGCGATGGTTGATCAACCGACGCAACAGCTCCCACCAGTGGCTCAGTACCCAGTTGAAGTTAGTGGTACAAAGTCCCCAGCATTCTCAACTCTTGTGGATTGGAGAAGTGGTGGGGATGTTGGGGGCGATTGTCCTGATTAGTTATGGTGCTTTTGTTCAACAATACCCGATTAATTACCTCCTGATTCCTTGCTTAGTTATTGCCGCCTTTCGCTGGGGGCAATTGGGGGTGAGCACATTACTACTTCTAATTGCCCTCATTGCGATTGTGGGCACTGCGGATAGTCTCAAGTTGTCCGGTCACTCGGATTTGTTGAACTCTTTGCTGTTTTTGCAGGGGTTTTTAAGCATTATTGGGATCACAGCCCTTGTCCTTTCCGCTAGCCTGACGGAACGGCAACGGATTTTTGACTATCTCCACCATTCCCAAGCCCAACTCCAGCAGCAATCCAGCCAATTAATTGCCCAAAATGATGCCCTCAAGCAGGCTAAACTGGCAGCGGAAACGGCGAACCGTGCCAAGAGTGAATTTCTCGCCAATATGAGCCATGAGATTCGCACCCCCTTAAACATTATTTTGGGGTTTTGCCAGATCATGAGTCAAGATGTGGAGGAGATTAATACCGAGGATTTACGGGAAAATTTAACGCTGATGGAGCGCAGTGGTGATGCTTTATTGCGCCTCCTCAATGATGTTTTAGATCTCGCCAAAATCGAAGCGGATCGGCTCAAGCTTCATTATGAACCGATGGTGTTGCGATCGCTCATCCTGGAGATTCACCGGGTTTTTGCACCCTCTGCCCAACAAAAGGGTTTGACGTTTACCCTCGATCTGGCCTCGAATCTCCCGGAGCAAATTTATTTTGATGTGGCGCGCCTGCGCCAAATTCTCTTTAATCTGGTGGGCAATAGCCTCAAGTTTACCGAAGCAGGCACTGTGAGCCTCAAGGTTGGGGCGGAACCCCACGCCGACAATCCCCATGCCATTGATTTAACGATCACGGTGGCGGATACGGGGATCGGCATTGCCCCGGAACAGCAGAAGATTATTTTTGATGCCTTTCGCCAGGTGGAGGGGCATCACAGTCGGCAGTATGGGGGAACGGGCCTAGGGTTGGCCCTCAGTCAACGGTTAACCCAAATGTTAGGGGGTACGATTACCCTCACCAGTGCCTTGGGCGTTGGCAGTACGTTTATCCTCATATTCCCCCATGTTGAAGTTCCTGCCGCCCATTTCCCCTCAACACCAGAACCTTTGTCAACTCTTTTGGCGATGAACACTGAGGAATACAGCCACAATGACTTTAGCTTTGAACCTCCTGCTGCCACTGTTGGCATGGAGCGGGAATTGTTGCTCTGTCAACTTTATGAAGAGGAGGCGACGGCTTGGGTGCAAATTTCTAAAACCCTGATTATGGCGGAAATTCGCCAGTTTATTGAGCGGTTAGAGGGTTTGGGTAAAACCTATCGTTGTCCACAGTTGCTGGCCTATACCCAGCAATTGACAACCTATGCAACGGAGTTTAAAGTTGCTGATCTGCACAGGGCGATCGCCCTATTCCCCCAAATTCGGCAACAGATCGAGGCTAATTTTACCCATGGGGTTTGACGAGGGGTTAACGGCCAGCGATCGCCACCCCCGCCGCCACCATTAGGGCGATGGCCGTTGCCCCCCAACTCCTGAGGGAGATCTGCTCATCACCGGGAGGCCGTTGGATCGCCCCATAGCCCCGTAAAATCATCGCCTGATAAACCCGCGTTGCTTGGTCATAGCTACGAATGAGTAAACTGCTGGCCAATTGGGCATAACAGCGTAAGGTGCGGCGGGAAAGGCGGTTTCCTCCAGAGCCAAACCCCCGCAAGGCCATAGCCTGCTGCATGCGGCGGCGGTTGCCATCAAATTCCTGTAAATAGCGGTAGGTGAGGAGGGCCATATCCACCAAGAGGGGGGGCAAGCCGAGCGATCGCATCGCCCGTAAATTTTGCGCTAAGGGGGTTGTGCCAAAGAGAATCACCGTCAGCGTCACAATGGCCAAAAACCGCACCCCCACCCGCACTACGGTGAGCAAACCCTCCTGGCTGAGGCGCAAAATCCCCCAATGCCACAGCACCGTTTCCCCCCCCGCAAAGGGGACTAACAGCACCACCATGGCGATGAAGATGCCCGGATAGCGCAATTGGGCCAGGCCAAACCGCCAAGGGAGGTGCGATCGCCCATAGAGGAGGAGGGCGATCGCCACCATCACCGGCAAAACTCGCACATTTTGCACCGAGCCAAAGGCAAAGATCAACGCCAATAAACCGATGAGTTTGGCGCGGGGTTCCCAGCGATGGAGGGGGGAGTGCAAATGAGCATAGCGATCGATATTGAAGCTCAAGGGATGTTTTGGGAAAAATTAACGAAGCTAAAGGGGTCGCGGCGGGATGGTTCGAGGTCAATGGTGCAGCGGTTTACCGCTTCAGCTTCTAGACTACAGGTATAGAGTGCCACACATTTAGCCGCGCCGTTAAAGACCCGCAGTTGATAGCCCGCTCGCTGGGCAGTTTGGCCAAAATGATTGACAATCCGGTATTGCGCCAAACTATCTAACTGGGCCCATTGGGCACGATTAACGATTAATTCCACCCGCTGCTGCTCCGGTAACACCAGCCAATTTTCCACCACCGCCGGCTGTTGCCCAAATAACTGCTCCCGCGCCCACCACAAACTCGGTTGGCTCATTTCCGTTTGGGACACCCAACCCGCCGAGCCAATGCCTTGGTCTGCTAAAGCGGCGGGATCGGCTAACCCCGTTAACAAATCCTCATCAAGGGTGCAACCGAGGAGGGCTTGGCGGAAAAAGTCGCCAAAATCTTCACTGACAACTCCGGCAGGTTCTACCGTTGAGCTGGGGAAGGTTTGGGCAAAGGCGATCGCCCCACTCCAACCCCACCAGAGGATCACCCCCCCCAGGAAGCAGATTTTTTTTAAGGCCATGACCCCTCCTCGATTCCGCAAACAGCTATCAATTCAGACTAAACGAAGGAGGGAAAAGTTGCGCGGCGATCGCCCTTCAAAGCAGCGGCAATGCCCTCAAACCCACGATCTGCGATCGCTTCACCCGGGCATTGAATCCCTGAAAACTCAACCCCTAGAAGGATACACCTGGGGGGGAATTGCGTTAAGGTGCCAGGGAACGTGATCACCCTGACAGCATAAAAAAATCACGATGAGAAACTTTGCCAATTTGGAAAAAACCCCTTTCGATGTAGTCATCATTGGCGGGGGGATTAATGGGGCCGGTGCTGCAAGGGATGCAGCGATGCGGGGCCTAAAAACCGTTCTTGTTGAGCGGGGTGACTTTGCCAGCGGGACATCAAGCTGGTCAACCCGTTTAGTCCATGGCGGCCTGCGGTATTTGGAATATTTTGAATTGCCCCTCGTGCGGGAATCCCTGCGGGAGCGGGAAGTCTTGCTACAAACAGCCCCCCATTTGGTGAAGCCGCTGCTCTTGACGGTTCCCATTTATCGGGAGCGATCGCGCCCCTACTGGAAAATTCAAGCGGGGATGTGCCTTTACGATCTGCTCAGTTATGACAAATCTGTGCCAAAACACCGGATGCTGCCGAAAACCGAATGCCAGCAACTGTTCCGGAGTTTGGATCAAGAAAACCTGCTGGGGGCGGCGCAGTATTACGATGCCCAAGCGGCCTATGCTGAACGCCTCTGTTTAGAAAATATTTTTGCAGCCCAAACTGCCGGGGCAACGGTCTGTAATTACATGGCGGTGACAGATTTAGCCGTGGCGGATCAACGGATTGCCGCCCTCACCTGTGTTGATCAACGGACGGGAGAGACCTACACCCTAAAAACCCATGAGCGAACGATGGTGATTAACACCGCTGGCCCTTGGGTGGATCGGGTTTTGGGGTTAACGCCCCAGGGGGTGCGATCGCCCCGGAAAATTGGTGGTACGAAGGGCAGCCATATTGTCGTTGAGCCGTTCCCGGGGGCACCGGAAACCGCCCTCTATGTGGAAGCCAAAACCGACGGCCGCCCCTTCTTTATCGTGCCTTGGCTCGGCCAAGTCTTGATCGGCACGACCGATATCCGCTTTGAGGGGGAACTGGATCCCTTGAAAGCGGATGATGGCGAGGTGGATTATTTACTCACAGAAACGAATTTAATTATCCCCACGGCAAATCTCACCCGTGGGAATGTGACATTCACCTATGCTGGCGTGCGCCCCCTCCCCTACCAAACCGGCAAAAATCCCGGAGCCTTAACCCGGAAACATATTTTATTTGACCACCAAAAAGAGGGAATTCACAATCTCATCTCCCTGATCGGCGGTAAGCTCACCACCTATCGCCATGTGGGGGAGGAATTGGTGGATAAAATCTACCGCAAACGGGGGGAAGTTGCGCCCCCCTGCCCAACCTTAACCACCCCGCTACCCGGCTGCATTCTTCCCACTGACCTCCGCATTCAAGCCCGCATTGATGCCAAGGAAAACCGGGTTTCCCCGGAAACGATCCACCATCTGTTTACGCTCTATGGATCCCAAGCGGAACAGGTGTTGGCGCTGGTGGATGAGGACCCGGCTTTAGCAGCCCCGATTACGGCGAAACTCCCGGATATTCAAGCCCAGATTGTCTATGCCATTCGCCAGGAAATGGCGGTGACGTTTGAGGATATTCTCCGGCGGCGGACGACGATCGCCCTCCAGGATGGCTATGGGTTAACGGCCTTGGGGGTATTGGCTCAGGTGGCTCAGGACTATTGCGGCTGGTCTGGGGAGGAGTGCGATCGCCAAATTACCGCCTATCATCAGTTTATGCACCAAAATTGTATCCCCAATTTTGCTCGCGAACCTGTACCCGCTTAAGGCTATGGATGCCCCTTCAACCCTACGATCCCGTAGTTGGCCCGTGGCGCAATTGCCAGGACTACCGGCGGCCCAGGTGGCCGCCATGGCCGCCATGGGTATTCACACCACCGCTGATCTCCTCGCCCAGGGCCGAACCCCCGCCCAACAGGGAGCCATGGCCCCCCGCCTCCATCTTGCCGTTGCTGAACTGCGCAAATGGTTGGCCATGGCAGATCTCGCCCGTGTACCCACGGTGGGCTGCACCTATTGCGGCCTCTTGCTCCATGGCGGCATTGCCTCAGTGGTGCAACTCAGCCAAACCCCTGCCCCCCGTCTCCACAGCCAACTGCTCCGCCTCCATGTGGCCACGATGCAACGGCGGGATCTCTGCCCCACCTTAACGATGGTGCGCCAATGGATCACCGAGGCTCAGGTATTACTGAGGCGATCGCTTCAGGCGCAGGATTGATAGGACCTTCGCCGCTTTTCCGGAACAAGACTGATGGAATTGAGGCGAATGGGGATTGTCAAGGTGAATATTGTGCCTTTGCCCGGTTCAGATTCGCAGGCAATGTCCCCCTGATGTTGTTCCTTGAATTGGCTGAAGCTTTCGGTCTGCTTAAGCCCTGGCCTAGAATAAGAAAGCGGTTTTTTAGGACAGATGATAATGCTGGGGCAACTGCTCGATGGTCGATATGTCATTCAATCGGTGCTAGGAGCGGGGGGATTTGGCCAAACCTACCTCGCGGAGGATCTGCGCCGGCCGGGCCAGCCCCGCTGCGTGGTGAAGCACCTTCACCCCGCCAGCAATGATCCCGATGCACTACCCACCGCCCGCCGTCTCTTTGCAACCGAGGCAGAAATCCTCGAAAAACTAGGCAACCATCCCCAAATTCCCCGGCTGTTAGCCTATTTTGAGACGGGGCAAGAATTCTACCTCGTCCAGGATTTTATTGATGGCCCCACCCTTGGGCAGGAATTAACATCGGGGCAACGGTGGCCCGAGGCCGAAGTGCTGCACCTGTTGCGGGAAGTTTTGACAGTACTAGCCTTTGTCCATAGCCAGGGGGTCATTCACCGCGATATTAAGCCGGATAATATTTTGCGCCAAAAGAGCGATCGCCGTCTCATTCTCGTGGATTTCGGCGCTGTTAAGCAAATCCAACTGGAAAGTACCTTTTTCAAGACCCAATCCAACCCCACCATCGTCATCGGCACACCGGGCTACATGGCCAGCGAACAGGCCCACGGCCGCCCCACCTTCAGCAGCGACATTTATAGCCTCGGGGTGATTGCCATCCAAGCCCTCACCGGCCTGAACCCCTTGCAATTTCAATACAACCTCGATACTAATGAACTGGAATGGGATCGTTCCGGTTGTAGCCCGGCATTAGCCGCCATCATCACCCAAATGACCCGGTATTTGTGGCGCGATCGCCCCCCCAGCGCCGCACAGATCCTCGCCACCCTCCCCCCCGATCCCCTGTCCAGTTCCCACTCCCCACTTCCCAATCCCATCTCGATGATGGCCACCTACGCCGACGCCCCCCCAACCCCCCCCCACCCCCCCCCCCCCCCCCCCCGGGGGCCCCCCCCCC
>RECT01000007.1 GCA_007693875.1 Spirulina sp. DLM2.Bin59 | reverse complement strand
CAGCAACGCCAAGCCAGCCGCGGCCTCCATTTTCTCCTCATCCAACCCGACGATTCCGCCATCACGTTTACCGGCTTTTGGCTCCTGGCGGATCACTAAAGGGGATCAACCTGTCCCATAGCTCCGCCATCCGGTAGGGGCGAAAAATTTTTCGCCCCCACACCGTCAAAATCAACAACCAGATTCCCATATAGGAAAAATTAAAAGCCCCCCCTTTTTCAAGGGGGGGCAGGGGGAACGCTTCTAGTTCATCCCTAAATATTCGGCTTCAGCTTCCAGCTTGCGCACCAGGTCTTCATTTCCGGAAGAACGGGCAGCTTCGAGGCGACGCTGTAGGCTCTTGCGGAGATTGTCGCGGTGGTTCGAGGCGGTGTTTTGGAGGATTTCTTTACGAGATTGGTTTAACATGGTATACTCCTTCGATTGTTTGGGAATGGTTTTATCTCTTCCGGCATATTCTCAAGATATCATTTCACCCCATCTCAAAGGCCCGTTTGTTACAAAAAAGGTAGCAATTGTTACAGAAACCCCCCAAGTGGCCCACCCCATCAGAGGGGGGCGATCGCCCCAAACTTAAAGAAAATATAAATATTTAGCCATAATTTGACATTAGACAGAGACCGATGGGGAAAGACTGCGTTAGGCTAGAGGGAAATTTCCCTTATTTTCTCATTTGGAGACTTAGGACTATCGCTATAAAACAACCCATGAACCATCAGATCAGAGCCACCCATGTGCTGCTGATTGACCATGAAAACAATAACCGAGGCTTAACGGAAACCAGCGAGGCCCTCCTCCTGGCTAAACAAGTCGGCCTAGATCTCGTCGTTGTTTCTGACAGTAAGGAAGCCCCCGTCGCTAAACTGATCGACTACGGCAAACACCAGTATCAACAGAAAAAACGACAACGCCAATCCTCAAAGCCCACCCTCAAAGAGGTGAAGCTGCGCCCCAATGTCGGGGATTCTGACTATACCGTGCGCATTGACCGCGCCATTAAATGGTTAGAGCAGGGCAATCCCGTCAAGTTTCAAGTTCGCCTCCGGGGTCGGGAACACCAACACCGCGATCGCGCCACTCAACTGCTCGAACGGGTTGTGGCTGATTTAGGCAAAGCCGCCACCGTCCAAACCTTTGACCGCCGCAGCTTAATTCTGCAACTGACCCCCGCTTAAGGGCGGGAACGACGATGATGACGGAGCCGGCGCAAACGATACAGTGCCGGAACCGTCAGGCTGTAGGTTGCTATGGCCACGATACTGCCCACGACGAAACAGCCCAAACCCAAGGCCAGGGCAAACTTGCCCCCCAAATAAAACAAATCCGAAGAAGTCCAATCCACATCGGTGAGGTCAATGTCTTTGGCGCGGAGGAGGGTTCTGCCGATGTGGAAGTTAAAGGCATAGATGGGAACATAGGTTAAGGGGTTGCTCACCCAGGTGGCCACCATGGCGACCCAGCGGTTGCCCCGCACCAAGGTAGCCACCAAAACCGCGAGCAGGGTTTGCAACCCGAAAAAAGGAAAGAATCCCCAAAATACCCCCACCGCTGCCCCACGGGCGATCGCCTCTGGGGTATCCCGGAGCCGCAATAGTCGATAGTAGTAATAATGAATTTGTTTAAACCACCACCGACGACGGGGGCGATCCTCAGGCTGCTTAGGAATGGTTTTGATCACGCAGATTTTGGGAGCCTTGCTATTCCCCCATCTTATCGAGATTTTGAGCCGGGTTTTTGACCCAACGCCCGGATTTAAATTTCTGGGATCAATGCTTCGAGGCGATCGGACAAGTTGACAAGCAGATTGCGCTGTTCAGCGGGATTGATCGTGTAGTTGATTTCTAGGGTGGAGAGTTCTTGTTTTACCGCTGCCAGTTCTTCAGAATCGAGGCTGGATTCAATGGGGTCAAGGGTTTCGCTGGCGCGGCGGAGGTGGGTGTTGGCGGCTCCAAAATTGCGCTGCTCCAGGGCATCAACACTGGTAAGTAACAGTAATCGCACTTCGATCAGTTGGCTACGGGTGGCCATAGCGGCCAATTCCGTCGTCAGGGTTTCCCGCTCCATTTCATAGGCTTCGGCCTGTTGACGGATCAGTTGTTGATTTTGCCACCGGCCGATCCCATAGCCCGCTGCACCGCTGATCACCAAAATGGCGATCGCCCCCGTTACCAGTTTTGTCTTGAGCAACCAGTGAGAACCTGAAGAGTGAACGGCTTCAGCATCTTGAGGGGTAGCAGTCGGTTTGGGTTCATTCATGGGTTCGCAGACAATGATCATTACGATTTTGAGATTAACCTAAAAACGCTCAAGCCTTTGCACCCATCCCCCGCCAATTTTTTCATCTTGCTTTCATAATCTTTCTCATATTGTTTTCATTTTTTGCTAGAGTAAGGGATAGCATCCCAACCGCTGAGTCATGAGCGATCGCACCCTCTCCATCCAACACCTCGCCGTCCGCTACCGTACCGTTGAAGCCCTGCGGGATATCAGCCTCGAGATTTTTCCCAACCGCGTCACCGGCATTATCGGCCCCAACGGTGCGGGGAAAAGTAGCCTGATTAAAGCGATGCTTGGCCTCATCCCCCACACCACCGGCCAGATTAACTACAAC
>RECT01000153.1 GCA_007693875.1 Spirulina sp. DLM2.Bin59 | reverse complement strand
TTGTCCCCAACACCGATATTTCTGTTGTCCCCATTCCCCCGCCGCAAATGGTGGCCAATATGCGGATCAGTGCCATGGAAACCTTCTGCGTGGGAGAACCTTGGAATGAACAATTGGTGAACCAAGACCTCGGTTTTACCGCCTTAGTCACCGGTGAACTTTGGCAGGATCACCCAGAAAAAGCCCTCTCCCTACGGGCGGATTGGGTGGATGCTAACCCGAAGGCTACGATGGCATTGCTGAAAGCCACGCTAGAAGCACAAAAATGGTGCGATCAACCAGAAAATACCGAAGAAATGTGCCGCATTGTCTCCCAAGATAAGTGGTTCCAAGTCCCCTTTGAGGACATTATCGATCGCGCCCAGGGCAAAATTGACTATGGCGATGGTCGCAGCGTTGAAGACCTCAATATTGCCATGAAATTCTGGAATGATTTTGCCTCCTATCCCTTCAAGAGCCATGATCTCTGGTTCTTAACGGAAAATATCCGCTGGGGCTATATTCCCGCCAACACGGACACGAAGGCTTTAGTGGAAAAAGTGAATCGTTCTGATCTGTGGATTGAAGCGGCCAAAGCCATTGATATGCCAGAGGCGGAAATTCCCACCAGTGATTCCCGTGGCGTAGAAACCTTCTTTGATGGCATTGAGTTTGACCCGGAAAATCCCCAGGCTTACCTCGATAGCCTCAAGATCAAAACCCCGAAATAGGGAGAAGATCCCCCCACCCCCCTAAGCCCCTACGGGGATGCTCCTTCGGCGTAGAAACAGGGGGGTTTCGGATAACCCCCTTTTAAAGGGGGTCGGCGTAGCCGGGGGGATCTCGCCCCCCCAGCTCCTTATCGCTAACCCATTACCCATTTTTTAACTTTGACCTATGGCTTCCTCCCCCCTGCGTCATTCCGCAACCAACCCTGTCCTCAAAAAACTGGCTCCCATTGCCCGTAAGGTTTTGCCGCCTTTAGTTGCCTTAACGGTTTTGCTGATTATTTGGCAAATTCTCTGTAGTAGTCCCACCTCCAACCTCCCCAGCCCGATTAAAACCTTCAATGATACCTACACCTTAATCGTCGATCCATTTTTTGATAATGGAGGCACAAATAAGGGGCTATTTTGGCAGATTCTCGCCAGCTTGGAGCGGGTGGCCATTGGTTATAGCCTTGCGGTGGTGGTGGGAATTGCTGTGGGGATTATCATCGGCAGTAATGCCCTCCTCTATGATGCCTTTGACCCCATCTTTCAGGTGTTGCGCACCGTACCGCCCCTGGCTTGGTTGCCCATTGCCTTAGCGGCATTGCGCCAGGCGAACCCCTCAGCAATTTTTGTGATCTTCATTACGGCAATTTGGCCGATTATTATCAATACTACGGTGGGGGTGCAGCAGATTCCCCAGGACTATAAAAACGTGGCGAAGGTGTTAAACCTCTCAAAACGCAAATATTTCTTTAATATCCTCTTTCCCGCTGCGGTTCCCTATATTTTCACCGGGCTACGCATTGGTATCGGTTTGGCCTGGTTGGCGATTATTGCCGCTGAGATGCTGGTGGGCGGTGTCGGGATTGGCTTCTTTATTTGGGATTCCTATAACAGTTCCCGGATGAGCCAAATTATTCTGGCGTTGATTTATGTCGGTGTGGTGGGGTTATTGCTCGATCGCCTCATTGCCTGGATCTCTACATTTGTAATTCCCGAAGAACCCAAGCACTAAGCCATTCCCTGTTCCCTATTCCCTTCCAGGATCATGATTAAATTCCTTGAAATCGACCACGTTGACCGCGTTTTTCCCCTCGCCAATGGCGGCCGCTATGTGGCCTTGAAAAATATTAATTTAACGATTAACCAAGGGGAGTTTATTTCCCTGTTGGGCCATTCCGGCTGTGGGAAATCAACACTGCTGAATATTTTGGCGGGGTTGGATCGACCCACCACCGGGGGGATCATTCTTGCCGGCCGGGAGGTGCGCAAACCGGGGCCCGATCGCATGGTGGTTTTCCAAAACTATTCCCTCCTACCTTGGAAGACGGTGCGGGAAAATATCGCCCTGGGGGTGGATGAGGTGCTGGCCCATCTCCCCAAGGGAGAACGGCAGGCAATTATTGCGGAAAGTATGCGGATGGTGAAGCTCGATCGCGCCGCTGATAAGCGACCGGGGGAATTGTCCGGGGGGATGAAGCAACGGGTGGCCATCGCCCGCGCCCTTGCTCTCCGCCCCAAGGTGTTACTCCTTGATGAACCCTTTGGGGCGTTGGATGCGCTAACGCGGGGGAGTTTGCAGGAGCAGTTAATGCAGATTTGCCAAGAAAGCGGCGTAACTTGCGTGATGGTGACCCATGATGCCGATGAGGCCCTGTTGCTCTCCGATCGCATCGTCCTGCTCACCAACGGGCCCGCCGCCCATGTGGGGCAAATTCTCACCGTCCCCTTCCCCCGCCCCCGCAATCGCCATGATGTGATTAACCATCCCCGCTACTACGCCCTGCGGGGGGAAATCATCTATTTCCTCGAACAGCAGAAGCTGGCGAAAAAACGCCCAGTGCGTCAGGCTCCGGCGATTATTGCTGGCAATGGTTTGGAAAAGGTGAACCTCGATTTAGGCTTTATCCCCCTCACCGACTGTGCGCCCTTGGTGGTGGCGAAGGAAAAAGGCCTGTTTGAACGCCATGGTTTAACCCAGGTGAACCTGAGCCGCGAACCCAGTTGGAATGCGATCGCCGCTGGCCTGCGGGAGCAACGCCTCGATGGGGCCCAGGTGGTGGCGGGGCTACCCTTGGCCATGACCTTGGGCTATAACGGTAAGCCCCCGATCCCGATTGTGACGGCCTTAACCCTGTCCCGGAATGGTAATGCGATTACGCTAGGGCAGAAATATTTAGAGATGGGGGTGCGATCGCTCCCTGATCTCAAAGCACTGATCGAAACCAAGCGCAGCGATGCCCACAGCAGCGGCCAACCCTACCAACCCCTCAAACTCGCCACCGTTCACCCCGCATCTATGCATAACCTGATGCTGCGCTACTGGTTAGCCAGTGCCGGGATTGATCCCGATTATGATGTGGAGATCAGCATTGTGCCGCCGCCGCAAATGGTGTCCAACCTGCGATCGGGGAATATCGACGGCTACTGTGTGGGGGAACCTTGGAACACTGTTGCCGTACAGGAAAACATCGGTTATGTCATCGCCACCGACCTCGAAATTTGGCCCAGCCACATTGAAAAGGTGATGGCGGTGCGGGAGGATTGGGCCACCCAATACCCCCAAACCCATTTGGCCCTCGTCCAAGCTCTCCTCGAAGCCTGCGAATATTGCGACGATCGCCGCAACCGCGATGAAATTGCTGAACTGCTCAGTCGCCCCGAATATGTGGGCATCGAACCCCAATACCTTCGTCCCGGCTTCATTGATCCCTACGATCGCGGCATGGGGGAAGAGCCAAAAATGCTGTTGACCTACAATACCTTTGCCATCGACAAGGCCAACTGTCCCGACCGGGTGGAGGCGCTATGGATTCTCGCCCAAATGGCCCGCTGGGAAATCACCCCCTTCCCCCGCAACTGGATCACCGTGATCGACCGGGTGCGGCGGGTGGATGTTTACAGTGAGGCGGCTGAAAAGGCGGGGTTTGCGGGGTTAGAACCGAATCGCAACGCCATTCAACTCTTTGATGGCTCCCTATTCAACCCCGATGATCCCCTTGCCTATTTGGAAGGTCTAGCGATCAAGCGAGAGATTCACGTTGAAAAAATCGACCTTGATGCTCCCGTCGCTTCCCTTGCCTAACGCGATTAATCCCTCTCCCACCCTTATTCACGATCATGCAAATGCTCAAGTCCGAGACCCAAACCCAAACTACTGCCGCCTTTCTCACCATTGATCAGGTTTCCAAGGTGTACCCCACCCCCAAAGGTGATGCTGTCGTCCTCGATAATGTCAGCCTGGAGGTTAAGGAGGGGGAATTTATCTGTGTGATTGGCCATTCCGGCTGTGGTAAATCCACATTGCTGAATATGGTTTCCGGCTTGAGCCTACCCACAACGGGACAGGTGCGGCTGCGGGATCAGGTGATCACCAAGCCCGGCCCCGATCGCATGGTGGTGTTCCAAAACTATTCCCTCCTGCCTTGGCAGACGGTGTTTGAAAATATTTATCTCGCGGTGGATAGTGTATTTCCCCACAAATCCCGCAAAACCAAAAACGCCATCGTTGATGAACATTTAGAACTGGTGGGCCTAACGGAAGCGGCGAAGAAGAAGCCGACGCAAATTTCCGGGGGGATGAAGCAACGGGTAGCGATCGCCCGCGCCCTGGCCACCTGTCCCGAAATGCTGATCCTCGATGAACCCTTTGGGGCATTAGATCCGATTACGCGGGAGGAATTGCAGGATCAACTCCTGGACATTTGGCGACAACATCAAATCACGGTGTTAATGATTACCCATGATATTGATGAGGCCCTGTTTTTAAGCGATCGCCTCGTGATGATGACCAATGGCCCCGCCGCCCACATTGGCGAAATCATGGACATTCCTTTCCCTCGCCCCAGGGTGCGATCGCGCCTCATGGAGGATCCCCACTACTACGAACTCCGCAACGAAGCCCTAGATTTCCTCTATCGTCGTTTTGCCCACGAAGAAGAGGTTTAGGCCCCATCATCCCCAGGGCGAAATATCAGGGCGAAAAATTGGGGCGAAAATTTTTGTGCCTCCAGCAGGCCTACGCCCCTACCACCTTCCCACTTCCTACTTCCCCCTCCCCCCTCCCCCATGACTCAACATCGTACCCTTTGCCCCTATTGTGGCGTGGGCTGCGGCCTCACCGTTGCCCCTGGTAGCGGGGCGAATCCTTGGCGTGTCACGGGCGATCGCGCCCACCCCTCCAGCCTGGGGAATGTCTGTGTGAAGGGAGCGACCATTGCCGAATCTTTGGCGTGCGATCGCCTTCTTTATCCCCAATATCGCGCCAGTCTGGATCAGGCTTTTCAGCGGATCAGTTGGGAGCGGGCCTTAGATTTAATCGTGGCCCAAATTCGCTCAATTCTTGCGGATCATGGCCCCGATCGCCTCTGTATCTACGGCTCTGGCCAGTTACAAACGGAAGATTACTATGTCACCCAAAAATTCCTGAAGGGTCATTTAGGAACCAATAATTTTGATTCTAATTCGCGGCTCTGTATGTCTTCAGCGGTGGCCGCCTATAGCCAAAGTTTTGGTAGTGATGGGCCGCCCTGTTGCTATGACGATTTAGAAGCCACAGATTTTGCCTTCATCATTGGCGCGAATATGGCGGACTGTCACCCCATCGCCTTTAACCGTTTTGCCAAATATCACAAACGCCATCCCGGTGTGAAGCTGGTGGTGGTAGATCCCCGCGCTACGGCAACGGCAACCAAGGCGGATCTCCATTTGGCGATTAACCCCGGCACAGATATCACACTCCTCAACGGCATTGCCCATTTAATTGCCCAAATGGGGGGCATTGATCAGGATTTTATCAACCACCATAGCTGCAATTTTGAGGCCTATCAGGCGGTGATTGCCGATTATCCCCCGGAGCGGGTGGCGGCGGTTTGTGGGGTGGCGATCGCCCACCTCGAACAAACCGCCCAATGGTGGGTCAATTCCCAGCGGGTGCTGTCCCTCTGGTCGATGGGGATTAACCAATCCTCCGAGGGCACCGCCAAGGCCCGCACGCTGATCAACCTCCATTTAATGACCGGCCAGATCGGCAAACCCGGCGCGGGGCCGTTTTCCCTCACGGGTCAGCCCAACGCCATGGGGGGCCGGGAGACTGGCGGCTTGGCCCATATTCTCCCCGGTTATCGCAGCGTCACCAATCCCCACCACCGGGCAGAGTTGGAAACCGCTTGGCAGTTACCGCCGGGCCAGATTTCTCCAACACCGGGCAAGGATGCGGGGGAGATGATCCGCAGTTTAGAGCGGGGTGAAATCGATCTGCTCTGGATTATGGCCACCAATCCGTTGGTGAGTTTGCCCGATTTACACCGGGTCAAGGCCGCCTTACACAAATCCCCCTTCACGATCCTCCAGGATGCCTACCATCCCACCGAAACCACCGCCTACGCCCATCTCCTCCTCCCCGCCGCCCAATGGAGCGAAAAAACCGGCACAATGACCAATTCTGAGCGGGTGGTGACGCTCTGCCCAGCGTTCCGGGAGCCACCGGGGGAAGCGCGGCCCGATTGGCAGATTGTGGCGGCGGTGGGGCAGCGGTTGGGGTTTCCGGGGTTTGATTTTGCCGATGCAGCGGCGGTTTATGGGGAATTTGTGCAACTGACCGCTGGCCGAGTTTGTGATCTCAGCGGCATCAGCCACGATCGCCTCCGGGCAATGGGCCCGATCCAATGGCCCTGCCCTGGGGGAATGGAACCCCAAACCCACGGCCAACAGCTTTATCAGGATTTACAGTTTCCCACCCCCGATGGCCGGGCGAGATTTATCGCCGTCCATTCGGGGGGGTTAGCGGAACCCCCTGATCCTCACTATCCCTTTGTCCTCACCGTTGGCCGCCTCTACGGCCATTGGCACACCCAAACCCGCACCGGCCGCATCCCCAAAATCACGAAAATGCACCCCCAACCCTTTCTAGAAATTCATCCCCGGGATGCGGAAAAATCCGGCATTGCTGCGGGGGATTGGGTGGTGGTGCGATCGCGCCGAGGGATGGGTCGCTTTCAGGCGGAAGTGACCAAGGCGATCGCCCCTGGAACCCTCTTTATTCCCATGCATTGGGGGGCTTTATGGGGGGAAGACACGGAAGCCAACGCCCTCACCCATGGGGCCAGTTGTCCCGATTCCAAACAACCGGAATTAAAGGCCTGTGCTGTCCAGATCGAGCGGTGGGGTTAGGAAAATTTAGGGAAAAACGAGGGCGAGGGGCGAAAAATTGGGGATCAAAAATCCTTCGCCCCTACATCAACCCGTTCCCTATTCCCTACGTCGTATATTCCGCATTAATTTTCACGTAGTCATAACTGAGATCACAGCCCCACGCTAACCCAGCCCCGGAACCATTGCCCAAATCGACGGTAATTTCCAGGGGATGATCGAGGTCTTGGATCAATTGCCCGGTGGGGGAGGTGCTGGAGGATTGGGCGGCGATCGCCTTGATATAATCACTGGCGGCTCCGCGATCAAAGGGGAGGGGTTGCCCCGCTTCCATGAGTTTGAATTCCCCTAAATTAATCCGGAGTCGGTTTTGGTCAAAGGGGACATCGGCCCGACCGGCGGCGGCAGCAATGCGGCCCCAGTTGGGATCGCGGCCAAAAATGGCGGATTTCACCAAGGAAGACCCGACGATGGTTTTTGCCACTTTGCGGGCGGCGGCATCGTTGGGCGCTCCGGTGACGCGCACTTCGATTAAACAGGTGGCCCCTTCCCCATCCCGGGCGATCGCCTTTGCTAAGTGTTGGCAAACCTCGATTAACATCCCTTCTAATTTGACGGCTTCTGGCCCCGGCTCCGTGATTGCTGTTGTGCGGGATTGACCATTGGCCAAGGCGATTAAACTATCATTGGTACTGGTGTCTCCATCGACGGTAATTTGGTTAAAACTTTGGTCGGCGGCCCGTTGGAGCATTTCCTGCCAAAGGGTCGTAGAAACGGCAGCATCACAGGTGACAAAGCCCAACATTGTCGCCATATTGGGGTGAATCATCCCGGAGCCTTTGGCAATGCCGCCAATGCGGACGGGCCGACCGTCGATCTGGGTTTCGAGGGCGATCGCCTTCGGGACTAAATCCGTCGTAATAATCGCGCCAGCACAGCGATCGCCCCCCTCCTCATCCAAGGCCGCCACCACTTGAGGAATGCCGGTGCGAAAGGCCTCCATCTTCATCCGTTGGCCAATCACCCCCGTTGAAGCCAGCAAAATTTCATCGGGGGAAATTTTCAGGGCTTCCCCTAATAAGGTGGCGGTTTCCATGGCATCTTGCCAACCCTGTTCCCCCGTGGCGGCATTGGCCTGGCCAGCATTACAGAGAATTGCCCGAGCGCTGGCTTTGGCTTGGAGGCGTTGACGGCAATAGTCCACACAGGCGGCCCGCACCACGGAAGTTGTAAACACTCCAGCGGCGATCGCCTCACTTTCTGAATAGATCAAAGCTAAATCCGGCGCACCGGAGGGCTTTAACCCAGCGGTGATCCCAGCGGCTTGAAAGCCGCGAGGGGCGGTGACACTCCCTTCAACCCGTTGCCAATCTGCCATAGAACGCTCCTTACTGATTTTTCCGTTAGGAGGTCATTTTAAAGGAGGACTGGGGAATTCTTCCCTACCCTTCAGGAATTCCGGTCAACTTAATAAATCTCTACGTTCAGATTGGGTAAAATTCCCAAGATTTAAGGCACATTAGTAATAAAGCGCAACCCGATTGCTGCAATCCGCTTGAGCAGGTCCTGCTTTCCGTGGGGCAAGCTACAACTCCCCGTCTTGCGGGGACTCTCCCCGCAGGGTTATCCCTGGCACCCTCCTCCTTGTGAGGACGTCTCGCCTAACTTTACTGCTCAATTGATGTCAACCCCGTGATCATCATGGTCTTTAAGCTCAAACAACTCAGCCTCCTTGTCTGGCACTATCTCAATCAACCCTTGTTTGATTCCTCCGCACGGACAGCTTTCGATATTAGCCGCTTCCTCTATCTCTACCGTCTCCAAACCCTCGAACGGTGCTGGCAAAAAGACTGCGCCCAACAGGGCCAGCACCATCACTAATGGCCCTAGATACTGTGCTCCGGTGGGGGATTGTCGGGACGGGTTATGTGGCAAAACGGCGGGTGGAGGCCATCGCCGCCCAGGGGCGATCGCAGTTGGTAGCTATTGCCGGTCGTCAGCCGGATCGTATCCTCGCCCTGGATCCAGACCGCACCGCCGCCCACTATGGCCATTGGCAGGATCTCCTCACCCACCCCGATCTTCATGGGGTGGTGATTGCTACGATTAATAGTGATCATGGGGCGATCGCCACCGCTGCCCTCAAGGCCGGTAAGCATGTCATTTGTGAATATCCCCTGACCTTTGACCTTGAGGAAGCAGAATTCCTGTTGCACCTTGCCCAGGAACGGGATCTCCTCCTGCACATTGAGCATATTGAACTGTTGGGAGGGTTACATGGGGCAATGCAGGAATATTGTCCGGTGATCGGCAATATTCACTATGCCCGCTACATCACCCTCAGCCCCCAACCCTTAAAACTCAACAGTTGGAGCTATAACCGGGAGCAATTTGGTTTCCCCCTCGTTGCCGCCCTTTCGCGCATCCATCGCCTCACGGATTTGTTTGGCCCGGTGGCAACGGTGAGCTGTCAACTGCGGTATTGGGATCAGGATACTCTACCGGATTATCGGGCCTGCCTCTGTGGCACTCAGTTGCAGTTCACCAGTGGATTGATTGCCCATGTCACCTATGGGAAAGGGGATCAGTTTACGGAGGCGTTGCGCCAGTTTGAGTTACAGGGCGATCGCGGCACATTGTGGTTTGATCAAGATCAAGGCCGGCTCACCCAAGGGGAAACGGTGCAACCGTTAACCCTGGAGACGCGGCGGGGTTTGTTTAAGCAGGATCTCGATGGGGTTGTGGCCTATCTCTGCGAAGGCAAACCTTTATATGTGCAAGCGGCGGCGAGTATCTATGCATTGCGGGTGGCGGTGGCGGCCCAGCAGGCAGCGGCGACGCAAACGGTGGTGCGGGTGTAAACAGCAGAAACCGGGTTTCAGAGAGGTTGTGGTGGACGATGGAGGCTGTGCAAGAAACCCGGTTTCGGGGCAGTGATTATGAGAGTTCAGCGACGATCGCATTGGTTAAAAGTTGCTGCTGTGTAAGCAAATCCTCAACGGTGAGGCGCAGTTGACGCTGGCTATCAACGCGGAATTCTAGACGGAGGCGATCGCTCCCTGGCACACCGGGGGGAGACAGTTGGGCGATGGTTTTGGCTCCCTCACGATCGTTGAGGGGTTGGACGGCGGGGCCATCGCCGCTTAAGGTGCGGGTGACGAGGCGATCGCCATCAAAATACACCGCCGTTGTACTGGTTTGCGCCCCCAATTCCCCAATCACCAACTCAATACTGGGCTGATTCTCCACCGATGCCCCCAGGAATAGCTCAATGGGTTCGGTCATGGGGTAGGGTTGGCCGGCGGGAATGAGGGGATGCCAACTGTGGCGGCGATCGCGCCGATTCCAATAGCGAATCCCATAGCTGTGATACAGGAAATCCTTCAGTTCAAAGCCTTGGGCCAGTTGTAGCCCCCCCAGGGCGATGGCCCCAAAGGGATTATCCACGCAAATTTTTGGCGATGGGAAATATTGGCGAATCCAATCCTGAACGGCGGGGATTTGCGTCGTTCCCCCCACCAGCAGCACCCGATCAATGGCTTCGAGATCAATGCCCTGCGATCGCCCCTGTTGCAACACCTGAGCCATTAACCCATCAAGGCTATGGAAAAAACCCCGTTCCGCCAGGATGGCCTGGAATTGGGGGCGATCCAGCTCCAAGTTATAGCTATCGAGGGTTTCATCATCAAAATAGGCCTGATCTGCCTGGACTTGACTGGAAAGTTGGATTTTTAACCGCTCCGCCAACCGCGTGATCAGCGTTGATTTCGGCACATTTTGGGTTTCCACAAAATAATCCACGAGCCAATCATCCAGATCAGAGCCGCCCAAATTTTGCCCCGCCTTGGCTAAAACCCGCGCCATCTTCACCCGCTGATTTTCCCCCTCCCCTAACACCTTCTCTCCCCATTTGAGGATGAAACCAAGGGGTTTGCTCTGGGCTTTTTGGCCCAAGGGGTTGAGTTGCACAAGGGAAAAATCCACCGTCCCGCCGCCAAAATCCACCACTAACACCACTTCAGCCGCTGCCTGGCCATAGCCCAAGGCGGCGGCAGTGGGTTCATCAATGAGGCGAATTTGTTCAATGGAGAGCTGACTACAGAGCCCCAACAACCAACGGCGATAGGCCTCAAAGCTATCCACCGGAACCGTCAAGATCAGGGATTCAATGGGAGCCTCAGCCTGCAACCGATGGAGAATGGCTTGCAGGAACCAACTGCCCGCCTGTTCAAACGTAATCGTTTGACCTTCCAATTCCGGCAAAAACCCCTGTACCTCCGCCCCAATCCCCCGCTTAAACCGGCGAAAAAAGCGAGGATCACCGGCAATATCCAGGCCGCGATCGCGCACCATTTGCCCCAACAGCACCTGACCCGTCGCCCCCTGCTCCACATAAAGCAAACTGGGGATCAGGGGCGGGTTCGCCAGAATTTGCTGGCTCAGGGGGGGGAGTGTGAGGATTTCCCCGGTTTGAGTGGTGGGGTTAAGACGGGCAACGACGGTGTTGCTCGTCCCAAAATCAATGGCAACAATCATGGACAGAGACATAATCAGGCTAGGGCTAATCTATCAGAAAAGTGGGTCTAAAACCCTGTCTTTCTAGGACGGCTTTTCTGGATAAATCAGCCCCATTGCTTTACTTCCAACCGGCCTGATCCATCAGTTGCACCGCTTTGGGGTTGAGTTCGCCATACTGCTCCACCTTGAGATCGGAAGCTTTAAACTGTCCGAGGGTTTGCACAACTTCGTTGGCAGGGACATTTTCGACGACGGGATACTCATTATTGGCGGAGGCAAAAATCTCCTGAGCCTCAGCACTAACCAGGAATTCCAAAAAGGCGATCGCATTTTCCTGATTGGGGGCATGGGTGGTCACGCCTGCGCCACTAATGTTGATATGGGCCCCGTCTTGGTCTTGATTGGGGAAGAAGACACGAATTTTGCTGGCCACTTCTTGATCAGCAGTATCCTCAGACCGCATCAGGCGGCCTACATAGTAAGTATTAGCAATAGCGAGATCACAGGCTCCAGCGGCCACGGCCTGAATTTGGGCGGTGTCGTTGCCTTCGGGGGGACGGGCAAAGTTAGCAACCAAGCCATCGAGCCAGGCTTTGGTTTCAGCTTCTCCCAGTTTGGCAATTTTAGCCGCCACTAGGGATTGATTATAGATGTTGCTGGAACTGCGCATACAGATCCGCCCCTGCCATTGGGGTTCGGCGAGGGCTTCATAGGTGGAGAGGTCGGATTCTTGGACTTTGTCGGGGTTATAGATGATCACCCTTGCCCGTTTGGTGAGGGCAAACCATTGGTTTTCGTCGTCCCGTAGGTTGGCGGGAATTTTCTCAGTCAGGACATCGGATTCAATGGATTGGAGAATCCCGGCTTCCTGGGCCCGCCAGAGGTTGCCCACATCAACGGTCATGAGCAGGTCGGCGGGACTGTTCACCCCTTCACTTTTAATCCGCTCGATCAGTTCTTCTTCTTTCCCCTCAATGAGGTTGATTTGAATCCCCGTCGCCTCGGTAAAGGCTTGGTAGAGTTCTTCGTCGCTGTCGTAGTGGCGGGAGGAGTAGAGGTTGAGCACGCCTGCCTCTGGGTCTGTGGTGGTGGTGGGAGCGGAGCAGGCGATCGCTCCTAGCATCAGGCTGGAGAGGAGTAGGAACAGGGGTTGAGATAAACGCAGCTTCATAGAGTGTTCGCAATAAACAGGGCCTCCCATTTTAGCTTTAATGCTACATATTCTCAATAAATATTTTTCCGGGGCGATCGTGCCTTGGGGGGGGCGATCGCGCTTTGGAAGCGTCAAAATGAAAAAGCGATCGCCCGTCAACAAAGAAGAGCGATCGCACCCCACAAAAAGCAGATTGCCTCTAGAGAAGAAGGGGATCGCACCTCAAAAAAGAGATCGCCCCCACATTGCCTCCAACCTCGAAAAAGCGATCACCGGTTATCCTGCAACCCATCGCCACGCTCAACGCTGAAAGCTAGGCTCTCAACAGAATGGTTTATCTCACGGTGGCTTGAGATATAGTTAGACTGGGATGATTGTACAATTTTAGCGGGAGGTTCATGGTTCAATGACCCCCACCTGGCATCCGCCGAGGTGAGGGAGTGACCGGAGATAACCCGGTCGTAGCTGCGAATAGGCCACCAAGGTTAGTA
>RECT01000008.1 GCA_007693875.1 Spirulina sp. DLM2.Bin59 | reverse complement strand
CTAACGCAGATCGCCTCTTTTGTTTAGTGCAGGAATGGGTGCAGGGGGTTTCCCTGCGGCAGTGGGTGGAACAGCGGGGGCCAATGTCAGGGGGGGATATGGTGGCGATCGCCCAACAGATCCTCCCCATCCTCACCTATCTCCACAGCCTCAATCCCCCTGTGATTCATCGGGATATCAAGCCCGATAACCTGATCCGCCGTCCCGATGGCCAGATTTATCTGGTGGATTTTGGGGCGGTGCAGGATGTCTATCGCAACAGCATCAGCTATGCCAGCACCTTTGTGGGCACGTTGGGCTATATGCCCCTCGAACAAATGCGGGGCCACACCCGCCCCACCTCAGATCTTTATAGTTTAGGGATGACGCTGCGGTTCCTCCTCACCGGCAAAGACCCCGCCCCCCTCGCTTTGGATCGCCCCCAGGGCCCGGAACGTCTGCCCCTTTCCCCAGAACGTCAAGCCTGGCTGATGCGACTGGTGGCCCCTGCCCCGGAAGACCGTTGGCCCTCAGGGGCGATCGCTGCCCAACACCTCAGCCCCGAAGCCCTCACATCCCCATCTCCCTCGACTCAACCTCTGCTCACCCTCGAATTTGACTGGCAAACACCAGACAGACACTTGCTGTTTTCCTATTTTGTTTTAGCATTGGTGCTATATTTTTTGATCAAAAATATCTCAGATGTATCTAACCCCCACGAATATGCTTTGCTGCTCAGCTTTTTCATTACAATCGCTCCACTTATTGTTTGTGGCCATCAAGTCACCCTCAAGTTAGAACAAGATCACTTCATTATTGACCGCGATTATATTATTTTCAATCGCGAATATCGTGGTTCAATCGAGGATATTTTTATCCTTGAATATCGCGCCAAAACACAGCGCAGTAAACATCGCAGTTGGCTAGAGCATTATGTCGTGATGTGGGAAGGGGTCAAGCCCCATTGGCTCCTTTGTGAAAGCGAGGAAGTTGCCCAGGAGATGATTAACCAAATTCAGGCTGTATTGGAGGAAAAACGCCATGGTTGAGCCACAGCAAGGCATGCCCATGAACCCAATTCAAACCGATGAACAGATGGGGGGGTGGGTTGGCCAGAATCAAGACCGCTATCAGATCCGGGATGTTTTGGGTCAAGGGGGGATGGCGACCACTTACCGCGCTTGGGATCAACAAACCCAGCAATGGGTAGCGATTAAAGTGATTTCTCTCCGGGGTAGTAGTAACTGGAGAACCATTGAACAGTTTGAGCGAGAAGTCAACGTCCTTAAACACATTGATCATCCCTATATTCCCAACTATTTAGACTATTTTGAAGAGGATACCCCCAGCGATCGCCGCTTTTATTTGGTGCAAGAATTAGTTCAAGGTGCATCCCTGGCTGAATTAATTGCCCAAGGTTGGCGGCCCGATGAACTCACCGTTCAAGATCTCGCCCGTCAGATCCTGCTCATCCTCGACTATCTCCATACTTGCCACCCGCCGATTATTCACCGCGATATCAAACCCCAAAACATCATCCGCCAAGACAATAGCCAAGTTTATCTCGTCGACTTTGGCGCAGTTCCCGACCTCTACCGGCGCACCCAGCGATACATCAATACCTTTGTGGGCACATTGGGATATATGCCCCCGGAACAACTGGCGGGCCGGAGCTATTTCGCCTCCGACCTCTACGCCCTAGGCACAACGCTCCTCTACGTTCTCACCCACCGCTCCCCCGCTGAACTGCCCCAAACCCACCTGAAATTTAATTTCCGCCCCCATGTCACCCTATCCCCCACTTTTGCCGACTGGCTCGATAAACTCATTGAACCCTCCCTGCGGGCGCGGTTCCATTCCGCCTCCGAAGCCCTCCAAGTCTTAGAGGCAAGAACCTTTGTGTTAAGAGCCAGTCCTGAGCCTTACCATCGGCCCCTCCCCAAGGGCAGCCGTCTCCAGGTGCAGAAAACCTCGCAAGTTTTAACCGTGGCGATTCCTTGGCGGCTCAATTGGCGATGGCTTGTGGCTCATCTTTTACTCTGGGTGATTGGGATTGATGTGAGAACGACGCTGCTCAGTCCTGGCTGGGGAATGCTGTGGTTGGGGGCGATCGCCTTCACCCTGTTCATCGCTGTTAACCTGCCCGTAACCATCACCCTCACCGCCTCCCCCTTAAACCTACGGGTGATCTGGCATCTTTTCCGCAGCGAGCATCAGAGGGGGATTGAGGGTGCGGCCATTACTCAGATCACGCTAGGTCATGCCACATTCTCAGACAATTTAGGCTATCTGCAATGTAAATATCGCATCAAGCCTCGCCCCACACCAACCCGCAAGCGGGAACTGGATTGGGCCGAGGATGTCGTCAATGATGCTGTTAAAAACCATCAACTGCTGGAATTTGGCCAGGGTCTCACCGTGGCTGAAGTGCAATGGCTCGTCACGGAATTGAGCCAAACCCACCGCCGCTGGCGGGAAAGACTGGCCCAACAGTAATCGACGGCGATGCGCGATCGCACACCCCTCTACCAGCCCCCCCCGTGAACTAGAAGGGATGACCCACCAACACAAAGGCCGCCCAATATTGGGGATGGCCAAAAGGCGGTTCTTTGGTTTGGGCTGCCTCCCCCTGTTGGCGCATTT